>JBHIDO010000005.1:0-39225 GCA_046760145.1 Candidatus Aenigmatarchaeota archaeon | reverse complement strand
AATAATTCAGAATAAGCTAGCATCTTTGCAGCAGTTACAGAAATATGTTTTTTTGGAGGTTCTACACCCAAGTGTTTGCAAATTAAATTAAAAATTTCTTTAAGAGTTTTAATTTCTTTTCCACTTACAATATAAATTTCTCCTGGCTTTCCATTTTCTTTTACTAGTAACAATGCTTGAATTAAATCATTAATATGAATATATTGTATGAAATTTTTTCCACTACCTATTATAGGTAATTTACCTTTTTCTAATGCAGAGAATACAAAATCATAACCTTCTCTAAAACCAATTCCATAAACATCAGGAGATCTAATCACTATTCCATTATTTTTTAAAACAAGTTTTTCTGCTTCTAATTTTGTTTTACCATAATAATCTGTTGGTTTACAAGGAGTATTTTCAGTTGCAGGAATTTCTGCTAATTTTTTACCCATTGCTGCAGTAGAACTTAAATAAATAAATTTTTTACCTTGGGAAACTTCCAAAAGATTTTTTGTTCCAATAACATTTACTTCATACATCAAATCTTTAGGAGCTAAATAATCTACTATAGCTGCTAAATGATAAATTATATCAACACCTTTTACAGCTTCTTCTAATACTTCTTTATTTCTTATGTCCCCATAGAATACTTCTACATTTTCAATGTCTATCATCTTATCTTTAACCAGAACTCTTACATCTTCTTTATTATCTATTAGGGCTTTTACGAGATATTTTCCTATTCTTCCTGTTGCACCGGTGATCAATATCATTTAACCACTATTAGCAATATTGTTATTGAACTTAAAAAGTTTTTACTTGTGGGATAAATTCTCTAAAATCTCTAATATGTAGATCAGCTCTTGCAATAGTTCCATTATCAGCTTGTGGACTTGCAATCGAAACTTTAGCACACCTCATTAATAACCAATCTGGTTCACTATCCCCGATTACAATAGAATCTTCTAGTCTTCTGCCAAATTTAGCAAGTTTTTCTTCAGTTAATCTTTTCCTATCATCCGAAGTTTTCATATCTAGTTTAATATCAGAAACAAATTCACCATCATAAAGAACAGTATTGGCAACATAATCATCAGCTCCAAAATACTCTTGACAAACTTCAGCACCATTAGAAGGACCTGTTGTGGTTAATAACAAAACCTTTTCATTTTCTAAATTTTTTAGATAATCTAAAAATTCTTTAGCACCAAGCATTTCATGTTTTTCAACATATTTTCTTAAAACAGTGTCAACTTCTTCTCTTGTAATCTTATGCTTACTTAAAATTCTATGATAAGTTTGAAGTCCCCAATTATCAGCATAAAGTTTTCCACGTGATTTTTTTAATGCAGTTCCTCCTAAAACCTTTAATCCTCCAAAAAATCCGGTTATAGCAGTCCAATAACGTCCCTGACCCCAAACATGCTTTACTAAACTCAATCCACTTTCAGCCATCCTAGAACCTATTAAAGTATTATCAATATCAGACACAATTGCTGTGCTTTCTTCTAAGTTTTGGTAGACTTCCTTAGTTACCATTTTATCACTAATTAGAAGCTATAGTTAAATATATATAAGTGTTGCTAACAACTTTTAATTGTTGCTGATAGTATGAAGGAAGTATACTTAAGAAGATTAGGTTTATCAGGATATGAGACTAAAGTTTTTTTATCTTTGTTAAGATTAGGTAGAAGTAAAGCTAGAAAAATAGCTAGATTTAGTAAAGTCCCGTATGGGAGAATATATGATGTTCTCTACTCTCTAGAACAAAAAGGTATTATCTTAGTTACGCCTTCTGAGCCTAAGGTATTTGAAGCAATAAATCCTTCTAAAGCCTTAGATATTTTATTAAAAATTCAGCAAGAAAAAATTAAAAATTTAAGTAAAGAAAAAAATGTTATTTTGAGAGAATTTCAAAAAGTAAAGGCGGTTGCATTACCTGAAAAGAAAAAAGATAAGGTTTCTGTTTATTATGGATCTGATGCAGCAATAAAATTAGGGAGAATTGGAATTGAAAAAACGAAAAAAGAAATGTTAATAAATACAACAAGATTAGAAGATCTACCAGCACAAAATATGATTGCAGGGAAACTATTAGAAAAGGTTTCTGTAAAAATAATGATTCCAGAAATAACAAAGGCAAACCGTGAAAATATAAAAAGAATTAAAAGTCTAGGTGGAGAAGTTAGAATTGGTGGTATAGAGAATATGAAAATAGGGATTGCAGATAGGGAAGGAACTTTAATTACAGTTGCAAATCCCAAAAATTTGAAAGGTTCAATAACAATAGTTATTGAAGGAAAAAATTTTGCAAAGTCGATAAAAGATTTTTTCAATGTTTATTGGAATAAAGCAAAGAAAGTTTAATCGGCTACAATCTTACATGAGCAAGGTACTTTTGATGATGCTCTTTTTAATGATTCTTTAACAATAATTTCAGAATTTGCAGGAGCTCTAACAGTTAAAATTTTCTGATTTTTTTTAACTCTAGCTGAAACACCTATTGGTTTACCGAAAGCTCTACGCATTCCTTGAGAAAATCTATCTGCTCCTGCACCTGTTGCTAATGGTTTGAATCTTAAAACATGATGTGGATAAACTCTTATTTTCAAAAAAAAGTTTTTAGTTCCAAGCTTTTTTGTTAGATGTTTAGTAGTTGTAACTCTTGCAGATTCTAACGCATTAGATCTAATTTGAACATCATCTTTACTAATCAAATGAAATATCACTGGGAAATTTCCTTTGACATCCCCTACTTCAAATTGATGAATCTTGGAAGCTGGAACTCCTTTCACATAGCTTTTTCTTGGTTTTCTCATTGATATTCTTGTATATGGTTTTTTTGTCTTCTTAGTATAACATCTTCCAGGTCTTAATCTTGCCATAAAATCACTTTAGAGAAATTGTAATAAGACTTTATAAATCTATTTTTTCTTTTGTTTTTTCAAAGCTTTTTTGATTTTTTTCTCAGCTTCTTTAACTGATTTAAAATTATTTCCAATTCCACAAGTATTTCCAACACCAATTATTAAGATTTTCTCATTTTTTTTAGCCCTGTTAACTGTAGATTTTATAATTTTAATTGCTTTAGGAACAGATTTTAGTATTTCTTTTTTCATTGGCATTAATGCTTCTTCTTGTGAAACCTTTATTGCGACTGCATCTAGAGGGATATTCCTTTTAACAGCTATTTCTTCAATTTCATATCTGTCAACACCAGATCCTCCCATTGCAACCCCAACACCTTCTGCAACAGTTCCTGGTTTTTCTCCTTCCAGTCTTAATCCTGCATCTACAGTTATTATTCTTTTTATTTTTTGTTTTTTCAATAATTTTTGCAAGAATTTACCAGGATAACCAGTAGCTGCTCCAGGACCATCTGCTTTTGCTATAAAGACTTTTCTTCTGTTTATATTTGTTTGAACTAGAACAAATTCATCATCCTTAAATCTTTTTATTTTACCTTTCATGAGATTTGCAACTACTAATGCACCAATTCCATCTCCTATTGGAATTTCTTTGGCAAATGCATCTGTTGCGTGCATTGCTGCCTTGGCAATGCTTTTAATTAAAGGAATTTGCATTTGAATAACCATTGCCATTTGAAACATCTTATATTTCTTAACCAATTCAATATAATGTCTTACAATCTTTGCAATTTGATGAGTTGTTATTGCTCCAGCCAAAGCATTTTTAACATTCATTTGCCTTTCCTTAGGAAGTTCAGGAGCAATCTGTTTTACAAAATATCTGAATCTTTGGTCAGATTGCCTGATAATATAATCAATTTTTTTCATTATTCCGTAAGGGTCAGTTCCTACTGGTTGAACTGCAAAAAATTCCATAAAATCTCTAATACTATTCTTTAATTTTGCGTTAGGTCTTTTAGAAATAGACCTAAAAACATATTTTCTAGCATTTTCAGCCATTTCTTCTAAATCTTTTGCATCCTTTTCTAGCTTTAAAATTGTTTGAGTGACCATTAATCTGGGCCCAAAGAATATAAAAACTATAAATAGTCCAAACCATACTAAAGTTGATATCCAGTCACCGTTTCCAAATAATTGGGACAGCATATAATCACATTATTTTTATTATTTAAATAGTTATACTAAAAACATTAAAATACCAACTACCAGTGGAACAGATATATTATCATCTATTTTTGGTAGCATTTCTACAAATGTTGTAATTATTCCTATTGCTAAAGCATTTAAAGGATTAGTGAATATTAATAAAATTAAAAATGTTGTTATAAGGAATGTTAAACTACCTTCCCAAGTCTTATTTTTATTAATAGATAATTTATGTTTTCCATAAAATTTTCCTATTATAGTTGATAAAGCATCTGATAATGATAATATAACTATTGCAGGGATAGCTATCGAGGGACTAAACAAAACAATTACAATAAGACAGCCAGTGAAAAATGTTATAGCTCCTTTCATTGATTCATTGGGACGTTCATATGCTTTTATTTCTTCTTCTAAATATTCTTCGAATTCGTCTAATGCTTTTATTCTGAATAGTTTTAATTTATCTCTGTTTTTTCTATATTGAGCTAAGAAAAATAAAAATAATACAATCAATAAAACTAATACAGATGCTACCCATTTCCCAAATAATTGTATTAGCAAAATAGTAAGAATACCGCTTGCATGCACTATTTGTCTTTTTATTTCTAAATCCATTATATCACTTCTTTTTCCTTTTAAATAATATTTTGAATGGCCATATTATTATCTTTATTATTTGAACAATAAAATGGAAAAATTCATATATTAATAATAAACCTATTCCTATTAATGCAAATTGTAATCCAGTTTGAATATTTGCTGGAAAAGGAAGAGGTATTCCCAAAAATTGAGCGATCCACGGAAAACTAAATGCTGCTATACCTATTAAAGCTGCTTTTATTACAATTTTAAACAACCTATATAATAAAAACACAATTACTACAAACGCAGCGAATATTAGAATGGTTTCTAAGGTTATTTCTATTGGCATAAGAATAGTTTGTTAGAAGAATTTAAAAACTTATATTCTGAAAAATTTCTTTAGTTTTGTAAGCAGATTTACAGGTCTTCTATAACCACAAATTTGTTCTGCAATTCTCATAAATTCTAAAGATGCAGGAGAATTTGGGTTCATCATAACAACTGGTATTTGCATTCCAATTGATTTTGCTACGTTTATGTCTTCTGGTATTATAGACACAATGGGTATTTTATATAGGATTTTGATTTCTTCTGGTCTTATTTCAAAACTCTTTCCTCTAAATCTATTTACTACTATTCCTACTATGTTTATTTTCTTTTTTTGTGCAAGTTCTATTACTTTTATTGCATCTGCTATTGCAGGAAGTTCTGGTGTTGTAACAATTAATAAATTATCACAACTTTCAAGAATTTTAACCGCTTTATCTTCTAAACCAGGTGCAGTATCAATAATAATATAATCATAATGCTTTGTTAACTCTTTTATCTTTTTTTTAAATGCTTTAATGGAAACCCCTCTAGCATCTGCTAAAGATAAAGAACCTGGTACAACATGAAGTCTCGATGGATGAATGAAGACAGCATCTATCATTTTTATTTTTCCTTTCAAAACATCATGTATTGTTGCTGGATATTCTGTTAAACCTAAATGCAAACCTAGGTTAGAGGTTGTTACATTTCCATCAACTATACATACTTTATTTTCCAATTCTAAGAGGGCTGCAGCTAAATTTACAACCACAGTGGTTTTTCCAACACCACCTTTTCCTGATGCTATACCAATTATATTCGTCATCTTCTCACTAATCTTCTTAGACGTTGTATTCTAGTTTCTCTAACATATCTTTTCTCTTTTCTTCTTAAATAAATCACTATGATTATGATAATAAGTAGAATTATCCACCACAAATATTTTGTTAATGATGGTAGAACAAATATCGAGAATTCTCTTGTTATACCTCTCCCATCATATTTTATAGAAACATAACCACTGTAAAATCCAAAAACTCTTGGTGTTACAGAAAATTCAAATATTTCTTCTTGAAGACCTTCTACAATTTTAACATCTGATAGTTTTGTTGCTTCAAAATCTCCAGGATAATACATGGTAACATTAACAGTTAATGGGTCTTGAACAAGATTATCAATAGTTATAAATATTTTAGCTTTAACATCCTGAAACATAATCGGAACTTCTATATCTTTCACTTCTATTAACGCAAGAGGAGCTACTTTAACAACTTGAAAAGTATCCTCAGAAGTATCAGTTGCTGTGTCATATGTTGCCTTAGCTCTAAATATATAAGTTCCAAATGGGACATCAGGAGGTAATGTTAAGTAATAAATATCAGTTCTTATTGTTTCAATACCAACTGTTGTTGTCTTCCAATTAACTACATTCCCATCAGGATCTATAATAGAATAAGTTAAATTAACATTTACTGTCCCAACACCTCCAGCTTTTTGTATTGTTATTGTAGCATAAACCCTAGAGCCAGGGGTAACTTGTTCTGAACCAGGTTCGATATGAACAGTTGTATCTAATGTAACAGGTTGTATTGGAACACCACCAACACCAGTGGGACGGTATTCTGTTGGTGTAACAGGTGTTAAAGTAATAGTTGCTAACTTTGATTGACTCATGTTTACAGTTGTAGAACTAGGATTATAACCAGACTTTGAAACTTCAATTAAATGAGGAGTGTAATAATCATTCCCTGTACTACTCATAATCATTTCTATTACTTTTCGAGTATCTATGTAACCATTAGTATTAGTATTTCCTGAGAAAATTGTATTAGATTTGTTATCTGTTATTGTTACTAATGCCCCTGCAATCGGGTTTGTTCCATCAGTTACATAAACATCTAAAAACCACTTCACAGTTAGATTAGAAGTATCAAGTATCATCACTTTTGATTTATTAAAACTACTATTCAAAACTATGTTATTTATAGAATTATCTGTTAAGTTAAAATCATAAGTACAATCTCTTATAACATTATCTGTAAAATTGTTATTAGAAGACCCATTTAAATATATACCAACATAATTATTTGAGATTGTATTGTTTATTAATTTTACATTATCAGTAAAAATTTCAAATCCTTGGTTAGAACTATCTGTACCAGCATATGATAAGAAAGAATTGGACATATTAAATACTGAACCATCTTTTACAATAAATTCAAATTTATAATCTTTATTGTAAGCAGTTATGTTAGATTTGTCTTCTATGTAAAATTCCCCACCACTATAAACAGTTATGTTATTTTCCCTCTTAGTGTTATTTACCAACAATGTAACATTTTCAAATAATAAAGTTCCATAAATTGTCAAACTACCATTCATTCTAATAGTTTGATCCTGAAACCAACACCAATCATACTCAGATATATTCCAATCTCCAGAACTTGGTGGTGCATCACATTCTCCTGCACCAAAATATATTTTAGAAACTCCATATTCAGCAAAAGATATAGAAACAACTAAT
This sequence comes from Candidatus Aenigmatarchaeota archaeon, assembly GCA_046760145.1. Classification (GTDB taxonomy): domain Archaea; phylum Aenigmatarchaeota; class Aenigmatarchaeia; order Aenigmatarchaeales; family Aenigmatarchaeaceae; genus JBHIDO01. The sequence goes on along the minus strand of JBHIDO010000005.1, from coordinate 31,749 downwards.
AGAAATGTTAACAAAATAACAAAAAAAATATTTTCATTTACCCACTTCAATAAATATTTGATAAAATGGTGGTTCTACACCAAAGTTTCCAAAACTGTAATATCTAAAACCATACATGTTTCCCCATCGAGTCTCACTTTCTTTTGATGGTGATCCAGGATTTAAAGATATCAAATATTTTCCTGGTGGTGTGTTTGGTTTAATATGAATTATGACTGTAACCTTTTGTACCCAATCTCTGCATGGTGGTTGTGTTGATAAACCTGCTATTGGAATACAACCATTTTCTGATTCAAATACAGGGAATGTTCTTCCTAAAACAAATTCTTTAGGAGTTACTTCAACATCAAAATAATTTTTAACAACCTTGGGATCTTGCTCCACTTCAAAGGTTCCAACAGCAGTTGTTCCTCTCCTCGGATAACCAACATTCATACTCAATCCTTGGTAATTTCTAACACCCCAAGCAGTGGTTATATATGTAACAGCTTTTAGATCCATTCCAGGCCTTACCGGTGAACCTTCTTTTGGTCTTATTAAAACTGAATTTGGGAAAGAGCCAATTCCTGAAACCCCAACATAATCATAATGATAACCACTTGGGTTTCCTAATGGTATGTAAATAGGAATCCCCCTACCACCCCAAGTTTTATAATAGAAGTCAGGTTGCATATAAAAATATCTATCTGGTGTAAAATCTAGACATTCTGTATAATCTGCATTCCACCTTTTACATAATTGGGCTACAGCTGCAAAATTTTCCATAACAGGATAAAGAGAAGTGTCAATTCTTGTTATCACTATGTTCATACCTTCAGGATAATCTGGTAGATATTTGAAAACATCATCTGGTATACAAATACCTTCATTATTACAATATTTTGGTCTTACTGCTGTGCTAGCTATAAAACTTCCTGTTGGTGCTGTTATTGATGGTAAAATAACTACTAACAAAAAACCTATTATTACTATAGCTGCTATTAATGTTCTCTTATCTAGTCTTAAATCTACTTTTCTTCTTCTTTTCATTGAAAATCACCCTTTTATGTTGAACTGTTTGTTATAAGATTTGATTCTAATTGTCCACCTGAAACTCCTGCAGATGTGTTTGCCCACATTGTAAAGTTCAATGAACAATCACCTAGGTAAGTGAGGCCTGTAATTGCATTTTGTGCTGTTCCTGACATTTGAGTCAAAGCTGTAGTTGCAGTTCCACAATCTGTTCCGCCTGGAGTTGTTGTTCCGTTAAACCACCATTGAACATTTGATGGTATTGACTCATTTGCCCAAACTGTAATTGTTATGTTAACATTTCCAAGATTAGTAATCCAAAATATTGGTTGTGCTGTTCCTGACTGGTTTCTTGAAAAGTCACCTGCTGCTGATGGTTGTTGCAAAGATGATTGTGGGACAGTAGAAAAGTTAAAAGATATCCAATCTGTGTCATTTGCTTCTGCTAAAGTTGTTGCTGTAATTGTAAAGTTTTGAGCACCACTATAAGTATCTGGCATTGCTATTGAGAATTGTGTGTTTGCTGGTATGTTAAAATAAACTTTTGTTGTTGCGAATTCTGCTAGAGCTAAACTTGCTATCACTAAAGAGAAAAACACTGCTATTATTATCAATTTTTTCATCATTACACCTATATTTTTATACTCCTTTAACATTTTTAAGTTTATCTTTATTTTGTTAAACCTATTTATAAATTTATTGTATCCTTATATTCATTTGGTAAAAGGGTTTTCCTATTCTAAATGATCCTGCTGAAACATACCTATTTCCATACTCCTTAGACCATTTATCTTTAAATTCTTTTGGAGGTTGTATTACATCAATTCCTATTAAATAATCTCCTTTAGGAGGATTTTTTAATTTTACTTTTATTGTTATTTCTTGAGTCCAGTTATATTCGAAATAAGGATATGTTGGTTCTAATAAAATAATATCAGGAGTTACTTCAACATCAAAATAATTTTTATCATAGTTTGCTATTAATTGAAGCCCCTGATAACTAATAACATACCAGCTAGTATGAAAATAAATCTTTGTTGTTATCTCTTTAGGATTTATAAAATTTTCTTGAGTAGGAGTTGAACCATAACCATAAATTCCTATGTATCCTTGAGGAGGACTTATATAATATTTTATTCCATCATCAAAATTGTAATATTCTGGTTGTTTCCAATCTGACTCTCTTTCAGAATTTTTTGAAAAATCTCTTGGATATGGTGGTAATTTAGAAAATGTTCTTTGATCAATGCACTTATCTTCTATGCAATGTTGTGGTCTTTCTAAAATAAAATATCCTGTAATTGTATTTGAAAATAAGAAAATAATTAGTAGAGCTAATAATGCTAATATTGAAATTCTTTTCATAATATCACTGAGACGAGTTTGTTAGGATATTTGTTTCATATTCTCCAGCTCCAACAAAACCTGAGATATTCATATAAAATGTGATATTTCCCCAGCCAGTTGTTGTTAAACCAGTAATAAATGTATAATACGAAGTTGTTAATTCTGTTTCAGCAGTTTCTGTAGATGAACAACCGCTACAACTTGCATTTGCAAATAAAGTTATTCCAGACTGTATTGTAGCATTTCTCCTGATTAGTATGTCAATGTTAGTATTTCCAGTATTGTCAATCAAAAATATTGGTTGGCTTGCTCCTGACTGGCATTGAGTATTTCCTGCATCCCTGCAAGGTTCAACATAATAATCAGGATAAGTTGAGGCATTAAAATATAATGAATCAGTTTCATTAGCAGTTGCCTCTGTTAAAGCAGTTATGTTAAAACAGTCTGCCTGACAAGTATAACCAGTTGGCATGAGAATTGTGAAGGTTGTGCTTATTGGTATTGTCAATGTGATATTAACTTGTGTTTCTGGATAAGTTAGATTTATAATTTCTTGTGAAGAATCATAAGTGTCTTTAGTGGCATTAAAAGTATAATTTGTTTCAAATATTTTTCCATTTATATCTTGTTCATATTCTTCTAAATAAGTCCAGTTTGTGAAACCAGTTGCGTTTGTTAAATTCCACCACACATCTATATCAGAAACATTATAAGCAGTAACATTTGCATCTTGTATTGGAGTTCCAGAATCATCTGTTACATTTGCGATTACTGACCAGTAAACGAATAATTTAACTGTTGAACCGGTTTCAAAATATATTTTTGATTTTTCAAAACTTACATCATAAAATGTCATATTACCAATTCCTATTCCCCAAAAATCATAACTACCAGCCCCAGATGTTATAGAAGAGTCATACATACTATTTTCTATCGAATCTGTTGAATTTATTCCATTATCGGTTTGTGATGTTAATGTGATATACTTCATTAAAGTGTTATTTGCTTTATCAAAAATTATTCCATCATAAGATCCAGTTATTTCAATGGTATTATCTGTTATGTTATTATTATTTGAAGCTAAATACAAGCCAGTTCCTACAGATGTTATGTTATTCTCAGTGAAATTATGTGCACCAAAATAGATTCCTACTCCACTGCCACCTGTATTTGTAAAATTATTTTTATAAATAAAATTATTATTTGAGCTAGTACCAGTTATTTGAAAAACATCTTGTGTTGTACCTCCTGATACAATTGTATTGTTAGTGTAATTACCGTTAGAGGTGTCATGTGGATGAAATCCAATATTGGTTGCATTATAAATAGTGTTATTTACAAAAGTCAAATAATTTTGATATTCAAAATATGCTCCTTCTCCATTTGTTCCTAAAACCCACAATTCATTATTCTCAAAAATTAAATAAGTATTCAAAGGGGATGCAATTCTAACATAAGATGCTCCGTCATATCCGTACAATTTATTATTTTTTATAGTATTATTTATTCCAGCTTTTAGAATACTTATTGCTCTATCACTTGTTGTTGTACCAGCTACAATAGTATTATAAGTTATATTAGTGAAATTTACCCACCCTGCAGAATATCCTCCTATTCCATCATCATCAGCATTAATGTTATTTTTATCAATAACAGAATTATTTATTTCATAAATAAAAATTCCATCTAAGCCAGCTGTTATTGTGTTTTTAGAAATATTTGAATCTTTTGTGGAGTAAAGAGCAATTCCATCTTGAGAAGCGTCTATTGTAGTATTATAAATAACTAAATTAGTTCCAGTTGAATTTAATCCTCTATAACCAGAAGTGATTGTGACATTCTTAATAAATAAATTATCATTATATGTATCTATTCCTGGGAATTCTGCAGACCAACCTGCTTTTTCTATGAAAGAATCATTGGATTGAAAAGTTGTTCCTGATTGGGAAATCAGATAAAAGTAAATGTCTGATGCGTTTGTTGTGATGTTTGATGATTTGTTTATTAAAAATGTTCCCTTGTTTGTGATGTTTGATGCATTGATAACATTTTCCATTCCTATTGTTGAGTTTATCAGATTAAGGGTTCCACTAGATTGAATTGTTATGTTTCCAGTGACATTAATGTATTCCTCATTTTCGCAGACAGTTTCTCCAGTTATTACCCAATCCCCACCTGTGTATGGATAGGGGTCTGAACCTGTGCAGTATTGGGAAGGTGCTACTTGATAATCAACATCAACATGAAATGCGTCAATAGAAAGAGTTGTTCCATCTGGTCCTCTATTCCTGTCTGCCCAGATTCTCCAACACGTATTATTAACCTTGGTCCAGGTGATTTCTGTTGTGTTTGACACATTAAACCACTGAGCAGAAAAAGGACATGGGCTACTTGAGTCACTTGTTAAATTTGTCCATGTTGCAGGCGGACTGGCTGTACAATTTCCTGTAGAAGAAAAACCATATTGTATCATCCAGTCATCATCATCCTCTGTTCCTGTGCAAGAGGCATAAGTTCCAAAGGTTGCAGAATTTATTGTTTCGCTATGCTCTCCTGTTACATCGGTATTGTTCCACCAATCATCTTCATTTGGATTGAAGTCATTTGGAGAACAATCCGCATTACTTCCATCATAATCATAGGCATTTTGTGGGTTTGTACAAATTGGGACGGGGTCATAAACATTTGGTCGTCTCTGATGTATATCAGGAGTTGCGAGAACAATTGAAACAATCCCAATTAAGATAATTATTACTAAAATCAGCTTAAATCTCATGAATCTAATATATCAAAGAAATATAATAAACTTAACCTTTATTCAGAATCACATGCATCTCCTATTCCATCATTATCAGAGTCTGTTTGATCAATATTTTTAACTAAAGGACAATTATCTATTTCATCCGGAACAGTATCATTGTCATCATCACTATCACACACATCTCCTATAAAATCATAGTCAGTATCTTTTTGGTCTTTATTTGAGATTGTAGGACAATTATCACAAACATCCCCTACTTCATCCTCATCTAAATCTTCTTGATTTGGATTGTAAGTAAACCTACAATTATCCTTTCTTATAATTGATTTTATCGGAACCTTTACCTTACTAATATCAACTGGTTCAGAATATTCTTCATATTGAGGAATTATAGAGCTTATACTAAAGAATGAAGATTTCATAACAACTGGCTCAGATTCACTAATAGGTTCAGGACTTGTGCTTTTAATTACATCTTTAGGTCGTGGAGGTATAGGATAACGTCCTATTTTCTTTGCTTTTCCTATGTGGACATTACATACTAATTTTCCATTATCATAAATTCCATCACTATCATAATCACAACAATCTCCAATTCCATCTTTATCAGCATCTTTTTGATACGGATTTGCTGTCATTGGACAGTTATCTGATCTATCAATTATTCCATCTCCGTCTTTATCTTGGGGAATTCCTGCAGAACCAAAAACAGAGAAATGAGTTGTATTAACCCAAACATAATTTTCTTCTTCATTAACTCCACAATCATCACAAGTCCAGTTTGTTCCATTCCAGTAATATAATCTTAATGTAGATTCATTTAAAATTCCTAATTGTTTTATCTCATCATCAGTATAATATAACTTTACCAATGCCCAGTCCATATTTTTCCCAATATATTTATCTTTAATTTTAATGTATTTATTCAATTCATTTAATTTGAAAATATTATTTGTTCCAGGAGGTTTCAAATATTTTCTGATTTTAATATTTCCTGTAATAGTTTTATTTGCAAATATTTCAATAATAGTATCTGCTTCACTTGCATTAACAGTTGTTATCTGTCCTTGATTTAAATCAACAGAAGAATTGTATCTTGTTTTTGATTTAAAGATTTTGAGTTTCTCTTTACCATAAAGACCAAAGTAAACATTCCCATCAACTATTGATGGTGTTGAATAAATAGGAGAATCTGTTTCATACTCCCATATTAATGAACCATTCTCAGAATTCAAGCAAAATATTCTACCATTGTTTTGACTACTATTGTTTGTTAAACCGAATATTATTTTACCATTTGTTGCTGATGGTGAAGACCATATAGTTGCTCCTGTTATGTTATATTTCCATATCAAATTTCCACTGGTTTCATTAAGAGCATAAATAGTTGTGTTAAAGAAATCGTAATGTTTGTGCAAATACCAATGATAATCTGTTGTTGATGCAAATATTACTTTTCCTGCGTAAACAACAGGAAATGATCTTTCGATTATATTTGAATGATCTGTTAAATTATATCTCCACATAAATTCTCCATTATTTTTATTAATTGTTAACAGATAGGATGTTTTATTAAGATACGCTGCAGTATCACCTCTTCTACCAATACCGATTATTAATTTTTCGTTATGAATTGTTGAAGCACTATAAACAGGTACTTCATAATCACTTAAGTTATAAATCCAAAGAATTTGGGTTCCATTACTCTCATTGACAGCTAATATTTTACCACCACTTGCTTTAAGAGGTGCAAGACTTGCCCAATAAACCTTTCCATCAGATATTGTAGCAGGTAATATTCCTTGCATAGGTTCAGGAATATTATTATTTTTTCTTGTACCATTTGGATAAGCAAATTTCCAAATTAATTCTCCTGTTGTTAAATTGAGGGTATATGCATATGGTCCTATTCCATTATAAAACCACCATGATGGTATCCATACTCTACCATTACTTATTGCAGGAGATGCGTCTCTAAAAACTGCAACTGGATTATCATATCCTTCTTCTGTATCATTAAATTGCCATAATAGATTACCATTTGTTACATTCCTAGCAAAAATATTCCAACCATCAGTATATATTATTATTCCGTTTAAAATAGCAGGTGTTGAAAGACCTTCTGGCCAGTCTGAAAAATTCCATTTCAAACTTCCATTACGATCATAAGCACTTAAACTTCCTGAATCATTAGCATTGTAATTAACAAAAGATCTAACAAAAATACCATCCTTTGTAACAAGAGGTGTAGCATGAGTTTGATTTCTATTCAATTTTATTTCACTTATTACAGGATCATACTCAGAATAATCTGGGACAAATGATATTGTATCGCCACTATGATTTAAATCATAACCAAGCATTTCCCAACCATAAGATTTCAAAACAGTATTTAAAACACTAGAACTATTTTTTTCAATAAGATTATTTTCATCATAACCTCTACATCTTAATTCATAATTTCCAGGTGTTATACCCTTTATGATATGAGTTGTTGAATTATTTGAATTGTAAACAGGATTATCATTTAAATCTAAAAGATGTTCAGAATCTATTGACGTGAAATTATTACAATCTTCACCTACGCAATATTCAAAGTAAACAGTTATGTTTGCTGGGTCCCCATTTCCTGTAAGATCATATTCACAGGTCATGTTAAAGGTTTCGCCTTCGAAAATATCTTCTGCAGGGTCTATTATTGGTTTTTTCATGAAAAGGTTATTTAATTTTTTAGGTTCAGGGTCCCTCCACCATAGAGTCAAAGAGATTATATTACCCTTTTGCATTGCTCCTGTAAACAAAGTTAAATTAACATCAGCATTTGTATTAGGAATTCCTGTGTGAATTACAGTCAAATTATAATCTAAAGAGCTTTGTTCTCCATTGAGGGTTTTATTTTCAGACCACCTCATCCAACCATATTTCTTTACTGGTAAATCATCTAAGGTAAACTTTCTTACACTTAGATTATCCCACCATTTATTTAGACTTGTATCGTTCAAGTAATATCTTTCTATTTGACCTGTAGAATTATTTACTGCCAGAGTATCATCTTGTTGAGTGGATGCAATCTGTATTTCACTAATCATATATTTTAAATAAGTATCATCCCAATTAGGGGTTTTTAATTTTTCAATAGTATGATCTATTTTTATTTCTTTGGAAGTTCTGTTTAAGAAATATTCAACAGTCCAGTTCAATTCAACAGAAGGTTCTGAAATCTCATTCCAACCAATTAGATTTACATAACTTGAATTATCTGTAATTTCACTCCATATCCAATCAGAAGATAATTGATAATCACATCTTTCTCCCCAATCACCTCCACCAGTTTTCCTTGCAACACAATAATCTAGTCTTGCCCATTTATTAATCATCTGATTACTTACTTCATATGCGTTTGAGGAATTGAGATAGTAATTATCATAAATATTCCATATATGAAAAAAACAAGCAGGATTAGTAGGGTCAGTACATTCAACAGTAGAGGTTCCACTCTCTGTTAACATAACTAGTTTTATTCCGACCGGAACATATCTGAAATACCACAAAGAACTTTCTCCAGTATCACCAGCAGAATCAATACATTTTACTTTCCAATTATAAAAATAATTATCATTTAAACCACTCACAACAAAAGTAGTTTCTGTATTATTCTCAACATAAGGATTATAACCATAACTTGTGTCATTGATAAATATTTCACATTCAGCAGTTTCACCAATTTGTTTGAAAATAAATTCTGATGGTGTTTTGGTTTGCTCTTTACCATTATCAGGGTATATCAAACTAACACTAGGATTGGCCAGGGCTATGCTAGGAATCATTATCAATAGGACCAGAATTAATATGAGTTTCTTCATAAAAATGTTTAAGTAGAACAGATATTTAAAGCCTATATTATATAAGTGATAATATGTTCAGTAAAATAGAGATTCGAGACCTGGTAATATCAATAGTAGTCTTAGCATTGATATTTAGCGGATTTGTACTTGAGAATTTCTTAGAATATTTATTCATAATAATAGCTGTATTTGCTTCCCATGAGATAATAGGTCATAAAATAGTTGCTCAAAAATATGGATGTTCTGCTGAATATAGAATGTGGCCAATGGGGTTGTTACTAGGAGTTATAACAGGATTTTTAGGTGGAATAATATTTGCTGCTCCAGGAGCAGTGTATATTTCTCCGATTGTTAGAAAAGGATTTGCATTTAGAGTTGCACATTTAACAAAAAAAGAATATGGAATAATTAGTCTGGCAGGGCCAGCAGTTAACATAGCAATAGGAATCATTCTTTTAATTACTAATTTGTTTTATCCACTAGGATTGTTAACAATAACTGCTAAAATATCATTCTTCTTAGCATTTTTCAATTTAATTCCGATTCTCCCCTTAGATGGGGGAAAAATATTTAGATGGAATAAATATATCTGGTTTATAGCTATAGTACTAGCTTTCATAGGTTTTATCTAGTATTCTATTCCAATCTTTGCAATCATTGCTAATGATATTATAAAACTGGCTATTCCAATTGATACCACTAGATTTATTAGGAATGTCTTTAATTCAAATATTGAAACTGTTAAATCGCTAATAGTTGGTACTAATAGAAATGCAATTATTAGAACTATTAATGCTGTCGACCCGATTAAGAATGATATCTCTTCTTTGACCTGAATATTTAGGATTGCTATTGCTGCACCTGAAATCCCTAGAATTAACCAGACATAATTTGTATATGGTGCTAGAGTTTCTGTTGCTCCGATTACTGCAATTATTAAAATTGCTATAAACCACGCAGTTCCTATAGTATATTTTCTTTTTGCTTTTGCCATAAGAATATATTAATTTTATGTATTTAAAATTGATTTACTTATCAATTTAAATCTTTTTCGGTTTATAATAACTCATAGGAAGTAAAGGTGCTTTTATGGAAGATCTTAAAAAGGTATTTTATTTTACTAAAGAAGAAGTAGAAAAAGCTAATGAAGCTATGAATAGAGGAGAATTTTGGAATTATGTAAGTGAAATACTAGATGATAGGATAAGACAATTTAATGACAAATTAGAAGGATATCAAAAAAGGGTTGAAATAGAATTCAGATTATTAGAAAATGACAGACAAAAATTACAGAAAGAAAGATATGATTTCGAAGTAAGGAAAGAAGAGTTAAAGGAAAAAGAAAAGAAATTAAAAGAAAATGAAATACAGATTGCAAAAAAGAGAAAAGAATTACTAAAATTAACTAAAAAAGCATAAAAACAATGAATTTAAATCCTTTTTGGTCCATATTATTAATAACTAATAAGGAGTAAATGATTCATATGTCTACACCACCTAATGAATTAGAATTAGATGAAGAAAAAGGAAGAGCTAAATATGAACGTGTTAGTGAAATAATGGGAAGACCAGTCACAGAAGAAGAAGTACAAAGATATTGTTCATTAGTAGGTGAAAAAGATGAAAATGAATTTTTCTATAAATTAGAAAGACCAGAAAATAGAGAAGAAATGAAGAAATTAATATCTTTCTTTTTAGAAACAGGAATAGAAGACCCAGAAGAATGTAATGAATTTGTTAATTTTCTAGATGAATACGGAGAAAAAGAAGGCGAGTATGAAATAAGAGAAATAGAAAGTGCAATTGAAAGAAAAACTGAAGAATTAAAGAGGAAAGGACTTAACACTTATAAAGTTAATTTATTAAAACTTTTCAAAGATTTAAGAAAACCAGACGTAGTTGAAGAAATTACTGATGTAAGATTAAGAAAATTAAATGCAATTAAAGAAAAGGAAGAAAGATTTGGTTATAATTCAAGGGAACAATTTGAAAAAAGAGGATATAATGAGGCAGCAGAGGTTTATGAAGAATATTCCTGGGAAAGTTCTTCTTCAATACCTGAAAATCCTGTTGATGATAAAAAGCTTGTGATTGCAAAGGAACAAATATCTGAGTGTACTGGAATAGAACACGATATTTCAGGGGATGAAAAACCTGTAATTAGAAGAGCTCTGTTAAAAGACTTTGCAAAAAAAAGAATTGATAAGCCAAAATCAATGGTAGTATTTTTAGATGGAGAGAAATATGGAACTTTATCAAGTGATTTGGACTATTATATAGAAAAATATGAAGAAGAAAGAGATAATTTAGCAAGCGAATTAGAAGAACTAACTACTGGATGGATTAGAAAAAGATTTAGAAAATATCGTAAAGAAAATAGGATCAAAGAAGTTATGAGGTTACTAGAAGATCTACGATATATGAAAAAAGAAACAAGTAAATTAGATGATCAATTATTTGAATCAACTCCAACTGAAAATTATACCAAACTACTTATTGCATCTCATCTTTGTTTGATTCATCCTAGAGATACTAAAAGATCTGTTAGGGTTATTAATCAAATTAATAGAAATTTGGTTGAACAAGGTATAAGTCCAATGAATTATAAAGATGAGGAAGTTTTAGTAAGTTTTCCTCCAGAAAGACTTGAAGATGGTAAACCTTTTGGTTTTGATAAAAAAGGTAATGTTATAATAACGTCCTTAAATGATAATTTTGAACCAATTGAAATCAGAGGTTCTACTGATTTGATTTATGCAAATTATCTTTATTATGAATTAGGATTTCCTAGAATATTAACACAAGAAGAGGGGGGAGAAGAGTGACAAATGAGGATGAAAATCAAGAAGAATTACCAGAAATAGAATATAAATATTTTAAAAGAACTAGAAGATGGTTTAAGAAGCATAAGGGAGGAGTAGCAAAGGCAGGAGCTATTGGTGCAGCTGCAGCAATTATAATTTATAGTTTTAAGGATCTTTTCTTTGGTGAAGGAGGACCATTACCTACTAAGGTAACTGCAAATATTCACATACATGATGCAGATACTTATAAAGATTTATATAAATCTTTACCAACCCATGTGCAGAATAATTTAACTTATAATCCTCTTTGGACTGATGGTAACTTAACTAACGGAGAAATTGCCAATGCAACAATTCAAACTTTATCAGATGGTTCAGGAAGAATTAATTACAATATGAATAATGGTCTAAAATGGTATCAAGAAATATCTCCAGATGATTTAGTTACTATAATTGAAACTTATGAAACTGGATTAAAAGAGAAGAAAAGAAGAATTGATGAATTAAGTTTAGTATCAAAATCTCCTTTTGGTGAGTATACATGAAAAAATTAATGATTTTATTAACACTAATACTTTTTGTTAGTTCTATTGCTATTGCTGGAGATACAACTCCGCCTACAGTAACTAGATACGAATTTATTCCTTCCACTATATATACTAACACAAAATTCAACATATCTGTAGAAGCTGTTGACAATGTAGATATGGGTTATCTAAAAATAGTAAGTAATGGAACATTAGGAGTTGTTAAATATAATTGTAATTCAAATCCTTGCTCTTATATATGGACAACCTCAGAAAGTAAAGCAGGAACTTACAGATACAGGCTAATAGCTGCAGATACTTCTTCAAATAAATATTATTGGACTAAATATATTCAAATTCTAGAACAACCTCAACCAGAAGATAATGAAGCACCAAAATGGTCAAACCCCTCTGTTAATCCAGCAAGTCCAACTTATTCACCTAATCAAAATTATGAATTCAAAATAACATGGACAGATAATTATGCAGTTGACACTGTTTTACTAGAATTTAACGGAATCAATTACACAACTTCTCAATCTGGTAATGAATATTCTAAAACATTTTCAGATCTACCAGCAGGCTCATATGATTATAAGTGGTATGCAAATGATACTTCTGATAACTGGAACAAAACCAATGAATTAAAATATTATGTTGAGCAGGCAACTCCAAGTTTAACATTATCATCTAGTCCAAGTTGGGATATAACATACCCAACAGAAACTACTGTTTCATGTACGGTTGATACGATTCAAGTAACACCAGAATTATTTAGAAATAACATTCCTGTTTCAAATCCTGACATTCAAACATTAGATGCTGGAACTTACAATTATTTATGTGGTGTTATTCAAACTCAGAACTATACATCAGCAAATACATCAAATTTATTAAATGTTAATCAAGCTCAAACAACAATTCATATTGCTTTAGATGGGGAAGAAGAAGATAAAACATATACTGAACCAGCAAGTTTCAATGTTCATGCGTGGATGGATATAAGTCCAGACCAAGGAACATTAACTCTTTTAAGAAATGGAGTTGAACAGACTGAACTTGAATTTGATGAAGTTGATTTACCAGAAGGCATTTATACTTATGAATTGTCTTTAGAAAGTCAAAATTATATGGCAGATCCTGTTACAAGAGTTGCAACTGTTGAAAAGATAGTTATTAACATAAAACCAGATTTAGAAGTTTCACCTTCTGATATAACAATCACACCAGCAATTCAAGAAGGAGATTACAACATAGAAATTACAATTCATAACATAGGTAATGATACAGCAACTGATGTTTATTATGAAATTTATGATAATTCAACTTTAATTTCATTTAATACAATAGGTTCAATAATTGATGGTTCTTCAATAACAAGAACACATTTATGGAATAATCCTTCTTCAGGTTTGCATATAATTCAATTAACAGTAGATCCAAATGATCAAATTGATGAATGGAATGAAACCAATAACATAGCAGAAAGAGAAATTACAATTCAAGAGATTGATAAAGAAAAACCAGTATACTCAAATTGTGTAGTTTATCCAACAAGTCCAACAAACTATGAACCTGGAAAATCCTATCAATTCAATTGTACATGGACTGATAATGTTGAAATTGATAACGTTTATTTCATATTCTTTGATAAAGAAGGTCCTCATTACTATACATATAAGAGTGGAGATCTTAGTAGAGATGGAAATGTCTTCTCAATATCATTAACTGATTTGCCAGCTGATACATACAACTATTATTGGAGTGGTTGGGATGTTGCAGGCAATCATATGGAAACTCCAATATGGCCTTATATTGTTAAGCAAACTGATCCTTATCATCCTGATCCTTCACAAGCAATTATTCATTTAGAATTAAATGGTAAAGAAGATAATTTAGAAATAGAATATGGAACAGAAAGTAATGCAACAGGATGGAAAGATTTTTCAGAAGGAGAATTATTCTTATACAGAAATTCAAGACCAGTTTCAAATCCTGATATAAATATTTTACCAGCAAATATTTACACTTACACATTACATTATCCAGAAACTCAGAATTATACATCAGCTACCATAACAAGAATATTAACAGTTAATAAGAAAAATCCTGTTAATGAAACAGATCCAGAGCAATCAATAATTCATTTATCATTGAATGGAGTTGAAGGTGATTTAACTGTTACTTATCCTGAGGAAACAACAGCTTTAGGATGGGTAGAACAAGGAGATATTGGAGCAATTACTCATTTATTTAGAAATAACATTCCTGTTTCAAATCCTGACATTCAAACATTAGATGCTGGAACTTATATTTACAATTTTTCTTATGATGAATCTGAAAATTATACTGCAGGTTGGATTAGCAGAACATTGACAGTAAATCCAGCACTAGATACTGAAGCTCCAGTATACTCAAATTGTGTAGTTTATCCAACAAGTCCAACAAACTATGAACCTGGAAAATCCTATCAATTCAATTGTACATGGACTGATAATGTTGAAATTGATAATGTTTGGTTTGAGTTTCATAGACCAGGAGGAATAATAGAAGAATATTATTATTCATTAAATCAAATTAATAAAAATAATAATGAGTTTTATATAACATTAACAGATTTACCAGCCGGTATTTACTATTATCAATGGTATGCTAATGACACAAGTGGAAATCTAAATAAAACAGAAAGTATAGAATATATAATAAATAAATCAGATCCAGTAAATCCTGATCCTTCTCAATCTGTTGTTCACTTAGCATTGAATGGAATTGAAGATGATATAACTGTTATCTATCCGACTGAAACAAATGCAACTGGTTGGGTAGAACAAGGTGATGTGGGTGCTATTACTAAATTATATAGAGATGGTTTTGAAGTAAATAATCCAGATATCCAAACATTAGATGTTGGAGTTTATGAGTATAATTATACATATTTTGAAACTCAAAACTACACTTCATCTAGTTTGATAAGAATTTTAACAGTTACATCATTACCAGACACAGAAGCACCACAATATTCTAATTGTTATGTAACTCCATATCCTGCTGTTTATTCTCCAGGTCAGAATTATGAATTTAAATGTACTTGGACAGATAATTATGCAGTTGACACTGTTTTACTAGAATTTAACGGAATCAATTACACAACTTCTCAATCTGGTAATGAATATTCTAAAACATTTTCAGATCTACCAGCAGGCTCATATGATTATAAGTGGTATGCAAATGATACTTCTGATAACTGGAACAAAACTTCTTTGAATAATTATGTAATTGACAGAGCTCCAACAATAACAAGATTATTCTTGAATGGAACAGAAGGAAATAGAAATTATAATTTAAATGATGTTGCTAACTTCACAGTTATTTTGGATGTTTCAGGAAAAACAGTTAAATTAGATACAAATATTACTGGTTTTGTTACACAAGTTGGTGAAACTCCATTAGAATTTATCACAACCCTAACAGAAGAGGGAATATTCAATATTACTGGTTACTTTGAAGGTGATGAGAATTATACAGAATCAAGTCAGACTTATTATATATCTGTTGGTGCAGAAGATATAACACCTCCTGTTATTACAATATTATCACCAGAAAATATTACTTATCCAGTAAACACGGTTTGGTTGAATTATACAATCAATGAACCAGTTGATTGGACAGGTTATAGTTTAGATGAACAAGAAAACATAACAATAACAGAAAACATAACTTTAAATGATTTAGCAACAGGAACCCACTACTTGGCATTATATGCAAATGATACTTCAGGAAACATGGGATATGCAGATGTTTACTTTACAATTGCATGCTTAAGTCATTTGATAAACTCAACAGTTGATGATATTTATTATGATGATGTATACACAAACATATTAACAGAAACCAGTACAATTCTATGTTCAGAAATAAATGATTCTAATGTAACAAATTCAACTATAATAGATTCTACTGTTATTAGTAAGTTAATTATACAAATGGTTATTATAGATTCATATGTTGATCCAGCTAATCTTACAGGATCTCATATTACAAATTCAAATCTAACATTGAATGATGATAATTATATTTTGTACTCAAATGTTTCTGATTCAGAAATTATTTACTCAAACATTAGTGAATCAGAAATATCCGGATCACATGTAGAGAATTCTAATGTAACAAATTCAACTATAGTTAATTCATACATAAAAGATATGATAGTTGAAAATGCAGTTATTATTAATAATCAACTTATTAGTGGTTGTGTAATTTATAAGGGAGTAAAGTATTGTGCACCAATGGATCTTGATGATATTTATAATCCTAAAAAACCAACACCTCCAACTCCATCAGGAGGAGCAGCTTATGGATTTAGTCCTTGGTTTACAATAACTACACCACAAAGTGTAACAATACAACAAGGAGAAACAAAGAGCTTTACTGTAACAGTTACAAATACAAAACCATGGTATATACCAGGAATAGCAGTAAAAATAAAAGAAATACCAGCTGGTTGGTTTACAGTTGACCCTGTATCACAAGGAATAGATACAGAAAGTTCTGCAGATTATACTGTAACAATAACAGTTCCAGAAAACGAAACAACTGGTGAAAGAACAATAACAGTATTAGCAACAGGTGGAGGACTAGATGCTAGTGTTGATATGTTATTAATAATTACAGAAAAAACTGGTATAACACCACCACCTATTACACCTCTTGTGGGTCCAGGAGGAGGGTTTATAGATGTAGTAACTAATCCAGCATTTGCTGTAGGATTAGTAATTTTGATTTTGGTAATTGTTTTAGCATACTTGTATTACTTTAAAAAAGAAAAATTTAATGCATTATTTGGTTTTTTCAAATCAATTAAATTATCAAAAATCAAAAATTTCTTTGTTAAAGAAAAACCTAAAGGAGATATAGAAAAGGTTAAGGAAGAAATTGAAAAGAAACCAGAAAAGGAAACAGAGATAAAAGTTGATGATGAATCAGATGCTTCATTTACAGTTCAATATGAATAAATTTAAGTATAATTTACTAAATTCTTTTCATGCCTATTGAGGATATAGTGATAGGAAGAGATCCTGAAGATTTAATTAAATATGGAAAAACTGGTTGTGTTTATCTAGGAAAGAATGTTGTTGGAAGAGGATTTGAATATCACTTAACAAATCCTATTTTAATGGATATTGTAAGACCACATGTAATTTTGATCGTGGGAAAACGTGGAAGTGGGAAGTGTGTTGAAGAAAACACTCTTATTACTTTAGAAGATGGTTCTGTAATTCCAATAAAAAAATTAGAAAATAATGAAAAGAAAGTATTCGGATTAAATGAAAAGTTAAAAATTAACAAAATTGTTAGAGAAGGATATTTTGTTAGAGAAGTAAATAAAATTATACATTTAAAATTAAGAAGTGGGAGAGAAATAAAAATAACACCAGAACATCCCTTATTTACAATTAAAGGTTGGAAAGAGGTTAGCGAACTAAATATAGGCAGTAGAATAGCTGTTCCAAGAAAATTAGAAGTATTTGGAAATCTTACAATAGAAGATTATAAAGTAAAATTATTAGCCTACTTAATTGCAGAGGGACATCTAAATAATGGGTTTGTTCTATTTAGTAATGGTAACAAAGAAATATTCAAAGATTTTTCAAACGCCATATATGAATTTGATAATAATTTAAAAATAGAAAAACATAGTCACGATGGTTGTTATAGAATTTCAAAATCTAAGAGAGAAGTTGATAAATCTAAGATGAAATTATCTTTTGATAAAGAAGGAGATTTTAGTAAAGGAACATACGCTCCTCAAAAAAAGAGTTCTATACGCAAATGGCTTGATGAACTTAAGATTTATGGGAAAATATCAAAAGAAAAATTCATTCCTGATATTATATTTAAATTACCAAAACATCAGCTATCTTTATTTCTCAATAGAATATTCAGTTGTGATGGAAGTATCTATAAATCTAGAAAAGGAAATGGTTATTACTGGGAGATTTCATATAGTTCTTCATCAAAAACTCTAATCCACCAGATTCAGCATCTGTTATTAAGATTTGGTGTATTATCTAGGATTAGAAAGAAAAAAATAAAATGTAATAATAAGTTATTTGATTCATTCGAGATTGTAATAGGGGGTGTGAACATTCCTTTATTTATAAAAGAGATAGGGTTCTTTAGTGAAAAAGCAAAAAAGCAAAAACAATGTTTAAAAGAAATTGAAGATATTATAAGAAAGCCAAATGTAGATACAATACCAAAGGAGATATGGGATTTATATAGGCCTCAAAATTGGGCAGAAATAGGAATAACACTTAATTATAAAAATCCTAAGGCGCTAAGAAGCAGTATTAATTATGGGCCATCGAGACAAAAGTTATTACAAATTGCTATAGTCGATAATAATGAAGCAATAAGGTTATTAGCAGAATCTGATATCTTTTGGGATGAAATAATATCTATGGAATTATTAGAAGGTAAATTCAGAGTTTGTGATATATCAATTCCAGAATTTCATAATTTTGTAGCTAATGACATAATAGTTCATAATAGTTACACAGGAGCAGTTATTGCTGAAGAAATAATGAATTCTCCTGATGAAATTAAAAGTAGATTAACTTGCTTATTAATTGATACAATGGGTATATTCTGGTCAATGAAAAATCCTAATGAAAAAGATTTAGAATTATTAGCAAAATGGGAAATGAAACCAAAATCATTTCCTATTCAACATATTGTTCCAATAGGTTTGACAGAATTTTACGATAAAGCAGGAATTTCTTATGATGGTACATTTGCAGTTAGACCTTCTGAATTATCTGCAGGAGATTGGGCATTAACATTTAACATAAGCTTTTTTGAACCACTAGGAATTCTCTTAGAAAGAATTATAAAAAAATTAGAAGGGAAAGATTATTCTTTAAATGATATTATTCAGGAAATTGAAAACGATAAAAGATCAAGTGAAAAGGATAAACTTGCTTTGGAAAATAGATTTCTTGCAGCAGAAGGATGGGGGATTTTTTCTAAAGAAGCAACCCCTATTGAAAGGTTTCTGAAACCAGGAATAGCAACTGTTTTAGATGTTTCTTTACAAGAATGGAATGTTAGGAATTTAATGTTAGGAATTTTAGCAAGAGAAATTTATCAAGCAAGAATCTCTGCAAGAAGAGAAGAGGAATTAGCAATAATAGGAGGAGAGGAAATTAAGAAAATCCCTATGACATGGATAATTATTGATGAGGCACATAATTTCCTTCCTATAGAAGGAGAGACAGCTGCTTCTCGTGATATGTTAACATTGGTTAAACAAGGAAGACAGCCAGGAATTTCCCTGGTTCTAATAACTCAAAGACCAAATAAATTACATGGAGATGCAATTGCTCAGTCAGATTTGGTTATTTCTCATAGATTAACTGCAAAAACAGATTTGGATGCATTAGGAGCAGTAATGCAAACCTATCTTTTGTTTGACATTAGAAAATCAATTGAAGAATTACCAAAAACAAAGGGTTCTGCATTAATACTAGATGATAATTCTGAAAGGTTATTTAACATACAAGTGAGGCCTAGAATGAGTTGGCATGCTGGTGGAAGTCCAATTGCTTTGACAGAAAAAGGTTAATTTTTTCCTCTTGTTTCATAACCACTATATTTTGGAAAGAATGCTATAAAAATAAGGTCATTATCTCCTAAATTGAAAACCTTATGAAAATCTCCTTTTGGAATAAATATTATATCACCTTTTTTAACATTCTTATTTTCATTACCTATTTGTATTTTACCTTCACCATTTATGAATAAATATAATTCTTCTGCGTCTTCATGAGAGTGACCACTAGTTTCTTTTCCCTTATGTAGAATTGTCATCGAAAGGATCCTTTTTCCAATATCTATGTCATATATTTTGTATCTTTCACCAGATCTTACTAATTTTCCCTTTTCCTTAAAAACCTGAATTAAGTCTTCCATTTTTAAATAATTAGATTATATTAATTTAAACCTTATTTGATAATTATAATCTATGATTAAACATAGTCTTATTAAACCGGATACAATAGAATCTAGGATTTATCAGGAAAATATTTTGAATACAGCTATTAGAAAAAATACTCTATGTGTTTTACCAACAGGCTTAGGAAAAACAACCTTAGCTGTTCTAGTTTCTGCGTATAGATTAGAAAATTTTCCTGAAAAGAAAATTCTTGTTATGAGTCCAACAAGACCTTTATGCGCTCAACATCAAAAATATTTTAGAAAAACTTTAGATATTAATGAAAAAGAAATTATGTTAATAACAGGCTTCATAAGGCCAGAAGATAGAAAAGAATTATATAAAAAAGCTAGAATAATTATTGCAACACCACAAACTATTCGAAATGATATCCAAAATCAAATAATTGATATGAATGATTTTTCTTTATTAATATTTGACGAATGTCACAGAGCAGTAAAAGATTATTCTTATACATTTGTTGCAAGAGAATATAAAAAAGTTAAAGATAATTTAATACTTGGTTTGACAGCATCACCAGGTTCTACTAAAGAAAAAATTGATGAGATTTGCAGGAATCTTTTGATAGAGTCTGTTGAAATTAGAACTGAAACTGACGAAGATGTAAAACCTTATATGAAAAAAATTAAAATAGACTGGATAAGGGTTGATTTACCTGAAAATTTAAAAAATGCCCAAGAAAATCTAAAAATTGCTTTGAAAAAAAGAATTGATAAGTTAAAAGAATTTAACATTCATATTAAAAGGCAAAGAGATCTTTTAGATGCGCAAAAAAGGATTAGTAAAAGAATAAATACAGAAAAAAAACCAATTTTGTTTTATGTAATAACTAAAATTGTTGAAGCTATCAAAATTTGGCATCTTCTAGAATTACTAGAAACTCAAAGTGTTAATTCAACAAGAAAATATTTAGAAAAAATTAGATTAAAGAAGACTAGATCGGATAAAGGGATTTTAGCTGATGAAGATTTTAAAAAAGCTATTAAAATAATTGAATCCTCTGAGGAACATCCCAAGATTAAAAAACTAAAAGAAGTGATTGAAAAAGAAATTGAAAATAAAGAAATAAGTATAATAATATTCTCTCATTTCAGAGATAATATTCATTACATTCAAAGCATTTTAAAACCAATCTGCTCTTCTGCGATTTTAATAGGACAAGCAGGCGAAAAAGGATTATCACAAAAAGAACAAATTGGTATAATAAAAGATTTCAATGCAGGAGTCTACAATTGTTTAATAACTTCTCCTATTGGAGAAGAAGGTTTACATATTCCATCAGCAGATTTAGCAATATTCTATGATTCTGTTCCTTCTGAAATAAGAACAATTCAAAGAAGGGGGAGAGTTGGTAGAACAAAGGTTGGTAGAATAATATTTTTATTAACAAGAAAAACAAGGGACGAAGCTTACTATTGGACCTCTTACAGAAGAGAAAAGAAAATGAAAACCATTCTTAAGGATATGCAAGAAAGTAAAAGTATATCAGATTTTATTTAAATATAAGAATAATTATTATTATGGCAAAAAAGGCAGATAGCACATTGGTATCAAGCTTTCTGCAATCAGTAACAGATATTAATATTTCTTTACATGAGAAAGTTTATGATCATTGTAATATTCTTATAGTTATATGTGGGTTGATTCTAACTCTTTCTTTAACCCAACTAAGTTCTGTCACACCTCTAGGAAGAATTGGTTTTAGTATAATAGCAATAACATCTGGTTTATCAGCTATAATTTGTATCTTAATTTTAAGACCTAAAAACGTTGATAATCCTTTAAATAGAATGTATTATGGAGGAATATTAAAAACAAAAAATGAAAAGGATTATATAAAAGAATTATTGCAAATAACAAAAGATAATAATAAGATTATTGAAAATTTTGCAAGAGAAATGTATGATTTGGCCCCAATTCTAAGATATAAGTATCGTTTGGTTAAAACAGTTGTAGATATATTTGTAATAGGCTTGATAATAGGAGCTTTTGTAGTTTTTCTAAGTATATAGCTCAGTTAAGGGTTCAGAACTCTTTGAATACCACCGAAGTGATATCTGATTCAAAGCCCGAAGACCTGTATCTGATTTCTGAACTTACCTCTAAGCATAATTAAGGTTAAATTTCTATTCTATTTAAATATTATATATTATGTCAAAAGTTTTGATATTTGTAGATAGCAGAGAAGCAGCTTCAGGTATTTATGAATATTTTGGGCAATATGATTGTGAAATTCAACAAAAAATGTTAGTTGTTGGAGATTATCTGGTTTCTGACAGAATTTGTATTGAGAGAAAATTTGTTGATGATTTTGCTCAAAGTATCATTGATAAAAGAATTTTTAAACAATTAGCAAGAATGAAAGAAGATTTTGAAAAACCTGTTTTGATAATAGAGGGTGATACCCTTTATGGAAGGCTTCATCCTAATATGATAAGAGGAGCCTTAGCAGCAATAACAATTGATTTAGAAATTCCTATTATTTGGTCAAAGAATGCTGCTGAAACTGCAGGAATGATATATTGGCTAGCGAGAAGAGAGCAGTTGTTAGAAAAAAGAGAAATTCCCCTAAGAAATAAAAAGAAGGCTCCTAGTATTAAGGAACAACAAGAATTTTTAATTTCAGGTTTGCCTGATATCTCTACTGTAAGGGCAAAGGCACTGTTAAAATATTTTAAAAGTCCTGAAAAAATATTTAGTGCTGATGAAAAAGAGTTAACAAAAGTTGACGGAATAGGAAAAGGAATTGCTAAGAAAATTAAAGATGTTTTAAGTAAAAAATACTCAAAATAATTTAACTGATTTTTTACCGTCCCAAACTTTCCTCTTTTTCTTATCTTTAATAGGAATGGTAAGAAATTTTCCCTTTAGTGGTATCATGTAGAAATGCTCTTCTTTTCCTTTACTATTTTTTATTATCAAACTAAATTTATTATTTTCTAATATCTTTTTTGTTTTTGGGTCTCGATAATTGTATCTCACAAATTTTCCCTTATCTATTAACCATCTAACCTCTGTATCACCTTTTCTATTTTTAGTTAGAACAGATTCAGGATATTGCATAATATTTTATTCTTATTTAACAATATAAATTTACATGGAGTCATTGATAGTTGGTGTAGATATTGGCACAACAAGTGCGATTGCTATCTTTGATTTGAATCGAAATCTTCTTTACCTCAAAAGTAAAAGAAATTTTTCAATGAGAGAAATAGTTAATAATATTTTAGAATTTGGAAAACCTTTGATAATAGCTACTGATAAGAAAAAAGTTCCTCCTAAAATTAATAAACTAGCAGCATCTTTTAATTGCAAAATTTCTAGTCCTGATCATAATTTGACTGTTGAAGAAAAAAATAGAATTATTAATATTTCAATAGAAAATACACATGAAAGAGATGCACTTGCATGTGCTATGTTTGCAAACAAAAAATATGGAGCTCAATTTGATAATATCAACAAAACTCTTTCTTCTATGGGGTTAGAAAAATATGCCGATAAAATCAAAGAAATGATAATTACAAAGGAAGCAAAGAATATTGCAGAAGCAATTGAAAAATTAGAACCTGAAAAAGAGGAGGAAATAATTGAAAGGAATATTGATTGGAAAGTTAAGGCAGAGAAATTAAGAAAGAAACTTTCTGACAAAAAAAGAAGTTATGATATACTAAGAATATATACTGAAAAACTTGAAGAGAAAATAAAAAAATTAGAATTACAGAAACAACTTTATATTGAAGAAGAAATTAAAAAGAATGAAAAAATTAGAAAAAAAATTCTAAAGAAAAAAGAAATAAAGGACAGAGATATTCTTATAAAACAATTGCAATTTGAGCTTGCAAAATTAAAAAAGAAAAAACGAAAATAATTTAAATAGGTTAACCATTTAATCTATATGAAAAAAGTATGGTTTTATATCCTCATATCATTTCTAGCAGGTATTATAACTTATTATCTTCCTTTAGGAATTCCTGATCAAGCTCATATTGTTCTTTCAATTTTAATAACTGTTGGAGCATTATGGTTTACAGAGGCAATTCCTCTTCATGCAACTGCTTTGTTAATTCCATTTTTAATTGTATTGTTTACTGATACTTCTGTAAAAGATGTTTTTGCTCCATTTTTTGATCCTGTTGTTATCTTGCTAATGGGTGGTTTTACATTAGCATATGGTCTGCGAAAATTTCATCTCGACGAAGAGATAGCATATTATTTTGTAAATAAAATAGGAACAAGTCCCAGAAAGTTCTTATTAGCAATAATGTTTGTTGCTGCATTTCTTTCAATGTGGATGAGTAATTCTGCAACAACTGCAATAATGATACCAATTGTTTTAGTGGTTTTAAGTACTAGTGGATTAAAGCATTTAGAATCTTCTTATGCAAAATCAGCTGTTTTAGGAGTAGCGTATGCAGCAACCATAGGAGGTTTGGCAACAATTGTAGGAACAACTCCGAATGCAATTGCTGTGAAGTTTTTAGCAGATCAAGGAGTTAATATTTCATTTACAGGATGGATGTATCATGCATTGCCATTGGTTATATTTTTACTACCAATTACTTGGTTAGTTTTAACTTTAATGTACAAACCAGAAATAAAGGAATTGAAAGTAAGAAAACATGTTTCTCATTTAACAAAATCTCAAAAGAAAACTTTAGCCATATTTTTTATAACAGTTATTCTATGGTTAACAACAAGTATTCATGGTGTATCAAGTTTTATGGTAGCTTTAATTCCTATTTTACTTTTTTATTTTCTAAAAATGTTTGATGTAAAAGATTTTGGTAGAATTCACTGGGACATATTGATATTGGTTGGTGGTGGTCTTTCCCTTGGATCAGCTATAATTTCAAGTGGTCTAAATTCTGTAATAGCTAGTGCTATGCAAGGAGTAATAACAGGAAATCCTTTGTTTATAATGCTTTTTATAGTTTCAATATTTTGTATTATATTCACATTGGTAAGTAGTAATACAGGAACAGCTTCATTTGTTATTCCTATAATAATACCATTAGCAATGGCACTTGGGATTGACATAAGAATTCTAGCAATTCTGGCGGGAATTGCAGTTTCACTAGATTTTATGGTTCCTGTTGGTACCCCACCAAATGCAATAGCATATTCAACCAGATATGTAAGATTAAGGGACATGGTAAAATCAGGAATAGTAATTGCAATTATAGGAGCATTGTTATTGAGTGGTTTTGCCTTTTTGTACTGGTGACTTCTTTTTCTTTTTTAGCCATTTAACATTAAATTTAATTCTTGGAATTTGAATTGATGGGATAATAGATTTTATTTTTTCTTTTGCTCTACTACGTTTACTTCTCTTTATTTTCCCAGCACCTTTAATTGCTTTTACCATTGATTCTACCTTTCTCTTTATGTTATCATAACCATTTTCTATTTCAAATGCTGTCCCAATGTGAATTCCATCTGCTCCTGCCTTGATTATTTGTCTACATTGCTCAGGGGTTTTACAACCTCCTGCATAGAAATAAGGAACATTTATAACAGATTTCACAGCTCTAATTAATTCTGGTGGTGCAGGTTCTGGTGGTCCTGAACCAGAGTCAGTAATAACTAATCTAGCTCCCATATATTCTGATGCTAAAGCTGTTACTGCTGCTAGATCAGGTCTGTCTCTTGGAAGCAGATTTGCATTAGATATCCAGCCCACTAATCTTCCAGGCTCTAAAACAATATAACCAGTTGGTATTGGTTCAATTCCTAATCTTTTGACAACAGGTGCAGCTTGTATTTGAACTGTAGACATCCAATAAACATCCCTAGAATTCAGAACATACATAAAATAAGTAGCATCAGCATAATGTGTTATAGTTCCTACATTTCCAGGAAACAAAACAATTGGTATATTGACTCTTTCTCTTATCATTTTTGTTGTCTTGTCTAATATCATTCCTTGAGCTCCAACAGATCCTCCTACTAATATTATATCTGCTCCTGCTTCACATGCTATTTCAGCAACCTTTGCTCCCTTTTCAAATGGCTGAGAATCAGGGTCAACAAGAGCTAAAAGAATTCCACCATCTTTATTAATTCTTTCATGTATATATTTTTCAACTTTACCCATTTTCATGACATTACCTTACAAATAAAGTTTTAATTGTCCTTATATAAACCTTATCCTAATTCGTTAATTACCGTTCTATATAGATAAGTATTTAAATATTTCTTTTTTATTTAACATATTCTAATATTTTCATATGAAACTTAGAAGTTTTTTTTACGAAGAAAGGGCAAAAACAACTTATTTATTGATTTCAATTTGTATGGGCGTTTTTCTTTTAGAATTATATTATCAATTGTTTTTTGGAAAGGAGGTTTTAAATGAAATTCTTTATTCTTTAGGTTTTTCAGGTTTTAATTTCTTTCAAGGAAATATCTGGACATTTTTTACTTCAATATTTCTTCATGCAAATCCACAGCATTTGATATTAAATATGATTGCATTATTTTTCTTTGGAAAGGTTGTTGAGGAAGAATTGGGTTGGAAAAAATTTCTTTTAATATTTTTTGCATCTTCTATTCTTGGTGACATAGCAATTTTATTTTCAATATTCATGGGGTGGATGCCTTTTACAATCCCAACCATAGGAGCATCTGCAGCTATTTTTGGCTTAATGGGCGCAGCCATGCTAGTCAAACCATTGGAATTTGTTTTTTATCCTTACTTGATTCCTATTCCATTAATAATTGTAGCCTTTCTTTATATCCTATATAATATAGCAGCTTTTTTCATTATTTTGACAACTGGAGCTATTTCTAATATTTCTTATGTTTCACATATTGGAGGACTAGCTATGGGTATATTCTTTGGTTTTAAAGAAGTTGGAAAAACAAGAAGTTTAATAATACTTTTATTTATCTTAGGATTATTAATTGCAGTTCCATTTATTTGGTTTCTTTTTGATTATTTGGATATTTTGAATTATATTACAAGAATTACAGGAATGTTTAAATGATTTAGCTTTTTATTATTCTTATGAAATTATTACAAGTTCCAGATGGGTTAAGAAAAAGAGTTTTAAAAATAGCTGATGAAATTGAAGATGTTTACATAGATTTGGATAGTTGTTATGGTGCTTGTGATATTGATGTTGATAAAGCTAAAAAATTGAATTGTGAAAAAATAATTCATTATGGGCATTCCAAATTAATTGATACTGATATACCGGTTGAATATAGGGAATTAAGAAAAAAAATATATATAACACCTATTCTAAAAAGGGATATTGAAAAGATAAGGGGAAATAATATTGGTTTAGTAACATCAATTCAATTCATAGATTGTCTAGATGAGATCAAAGAATTTTTAGAAAGTAAAAACAAAAAAGTAATAAATGGAGGACAAGTTTTAGGATGTAAAATTCCTAAATTAGATGTTGATTGTTATTTATACATAGGATCAGGAAGGTTTCATGCCATAGGAATTGCATTAGAAACTGATAAACCTGTGTTTGTCTTAGATGTTGAAAAGAATAAGATAGTTGATATCAATGATCTAAAGGAAAAATTTTTAAAACAAAGATATTCTGCAGTTGGTTTGGCTAAAGATGCTAAGAGTTTTGGAATACTAGTTTCTACAAAACCAGGGCAATTTAATCTAGAATTAGCAAACAAAATCAAAAAAAGATTGAAAGACCAGGGAAAAAAAGCTTATATTTTGGTTATGAACGAGATTAAACCTGAAAAATTAGAAGGATTAGATCTAGATTGTTATGTAAATACTGCATGTCCAAGAATTGCAATTGATAACAGAACTTTATTTAAAAAACCTATTTTAAATCCTGATGAAATTAAGATATAAATTCTTTTAGAATAATAATACATTCATGGGACAAAAATCACTTGAATATATGACTACATATAATTTTCTTGCAAGAATGGAACCTTATAAAAATAGAAGTAATACTTCACAACCTATTAAGGAATTAATAAGATTAATTGATTGTCTTGTAAATGATCCTGATTTGATTTTTCAAGAAGATAGGGACAAAGTTGAAAAAGAAATAATAGAGGTAAGTCTTAAAACTCCTTATCGTTTTACTGATTTAGATTATGATAAATTTACTCGCTTTAAAGAGTAAACTTTAAATATAATTCTTCCTATTTTTATAAAATGCTAAATGGAGAAAAAATATCAATAACAGAACTTATAATCAGATTAAACCCTAGAGAACATCTTTTAACCCCAAATAAAAGGTATTTGTTATATCTTGCAAGAGAATATGTGAATGGGGTTCCAACACGAGAAATTTTAGATGAACTTCCAATAGTTGCTAATGTAGAAGGTTATGAACTAACTGATTTTAATTATAAAAAGCTTTAAATAATATTAATATAGATAATATAAAGTGATATTATGAATCTTAGAATAATTGAAGAAAATAAAGACAGATTGGAGTTAGAGATTGAAGGAGAGCCTCATACCCTAACACAACTATTAGCAACTCAGGCTTGGAAAGAACGTGGAGAAGCTGCTTCTATCAAAGAACATCCCTTTATGAAAGAACCAAAGATAGTTGTTATGGGAAGAGGTCCTAGGAAAATTTTAGAAAGATCTGCAAAATCAATTCAAAGACAATGTGATGAATTCAAGGAAGAATTCATAAGGGCATTGAAAAAATGATATTTTTAAACCTTAATATCTAATTCTTTTTATGAAAAGGTTCAGAACAATTAAAAAAGAAATTAGAATCCTAGCTTGGGATGATGGTCCATTTGAATTCAAATCAAAAGGAAAAGATATTCTAATTGGTGTTATTCACAGAGGAGGAAGTTATATGGATGGTTTGTTGAAAACAGAAATTGATATTGATGGTACAGATGCTGAAAAAAAGATAATTAATATCACAAATAAAACAAAACACAAAGATCAATTGAGAATAATAATGCTTGATGGAATAACATTTGCAGGATTTAACACTGTTGATATTAAGAATATTTATGAAAAAACAAAACTTCCTGTAATAGTTATTAACAGAAAGAAACCTGATTTTAAAAAATTCATAAAGTCCTTAAAAAATTTACCAAATTCTGAAAAAAGATTAAAAGCAGTTGAAAATGCAGGAAAAGTTTATTGGGTTAAAGTAAAGAATAAAAAGATTTGTTTTCAATGTTATGGTATTGAAATAAAGGATGCAGAGAAAATTATAAAAATAACTTCAACCAGAAGTTTAATACCAGAACCATTGAGAATTGCACATTTAATTGCAACAGGAGTTGTTTTAGGTGAATCGGTTGGCAGAGCTTAAAAAAATTTGGGACAAATATACACAAGGATGGGCAGGTTCAATTATTTACATAATTCTAGGATTTATTATTGCTTTGTTATTTAACGCAGGATTAGGTTTTGCATTAAACACCGATACTCCTGTAGTTGCTGTTTTTTCTGACAGTATGGTCCCAACTTATTTCAAAGGTGATATGATAATTGTAATGAATTATTCAAATTATGAAGATGTTAAAATAGGAGATGTAATTGTATTTAGTGTTCCTGATAGAAGATATCCTATTATTCATAGGATTTATAACATAACTAATGGCGTTATAATAACAAAAGGAGATCATAATCAGTATGTTGATCCATGGACAACAACTAGAAATAACATACATGGTAAAGCTATTTTAAAAATTCCTTTGTTAGGATGGGTTAAAATAATATTTAATGAGATTACTGGCTTGTGATAGCTTTAAATACTTCTAATTACATCAATAAAAAAGATTATTATGGATTTCTGCGATAAGTGCGGTGGATTACTAATTCCAAAAAAATCTGGAAAAAAGGTAAAACTAGTTTGTAGGAAATGTGGAAAAGTAAAGACTAAGAAAAAAGTTAAGGGTTATAAAATTCCTATTTCAACAAAAAAACCAGAAAAAATTATTATTGTTTCTAAAAAACATAAATTTGAAGCTCTTCCTAAAACAACTGCTCAATGTCCAAAATGTGAACATAACAAAGCTTATTGGTGGATGCAACAAACCCGTGCAGGAGACGAGGCTCCAACAAGATTTTACAAATGTGTTAAGTGTAAACATATTTGGCGTGAGTATGAATGAGAATTTACTATCTGTTAGTAAATATTTATAAGCCTTTAATTCTAATTAAATAATGATAAAAATGATTTGGAATCAGGAAACTGAAAAAATAATTCAAAAAAAGGTCAATAAATATTTGAAAAATGCTAGGGAAACTGATATGGGACATATTCCAAGATCAGTTGAATATGCAAAATATCTTCTTTCAAAAGAAGGTGGAGATGAGTCAATAGTTTTACCAGCTGTTTACTTGCATGATTGTGGTTGGAGTATGGTCAAATTTGATGTTGAGAATACATCTTATAATAATTTACATATGATATATGGGATGGGAATTGCAAGAAGGGTTCTTAAGGAAATTGATTATGATACAGATAAAGTTAATAAGATTATTAGAATTATTGGTATTCATGATTCCCCAGATAAAGTTTTTGATTGGAATGATCTAGATGCAATTTTAGTTGTTGAAGCAGACAGACTTGATAGATATGGTGTTGAGGCATTTCCTAGATTAAAGGACAATGGCCCCTTTAATAGTATTTCTGAAGAGCTTGAATGGTTAAAAGAAGGTTCTAAAAATTGGTTTAGAACCCAAACTGCTAAAAATAAAGTAAATGAATTATTAGATGAGATGTACAAATATATTGAAGAGAACAAAATAGACGTAAAAATACCTTGTTTATTATTGCCTGATCAAGTATAACGTCGTTATATGTTTTATCATAAAATATATAATTTATAATCAAAAACCTTTTATATAATAAAATTAATATGTTTGTTTGTCCTTTGGGACAATTTTTTTAGTGACCCAACGGCCCAAGAGTGACGGGTTGGGCGCTCCTTCTCTATATTTAAATTTTTAGATATAATTAGATTCTATGACAAGAAGACCAACCTGGACACATGAAAAATCTAAGGCATGGAGAAGAAAATTTATTGAAACTGTTCAAGATGATCTTAAATTAGATCCAACCATACTTTCAACTTGGGGCATTATTACAAGAATTTATGATGGACAGCTTATTTATGAGAAAGGAGATACTTCTTTAGAGTGGATTCCAAAAGAATATGAACTTACACACCCTCGATATAATGAAACCCCTCTTGTTGTTAAAGTTAAATCTCAAGATCCCAAGATCACAGATCCCTATACAGTTGTGGTAATTTTATCAGTATTATCAGAATCAGAAAAGTTAGATGACCCAATGATATCTCCAGAGGATAAACATAAGATTATTTATGAAATAACAGAAGCAAAAGACCATAGTTGTAGGGACGAAATTTATAACATAGCTTTGAAGAAAATACCTACAATTTGTAAACATAAGGTAGCTGCTATATTTGATGTTCAAGAAGGAATCTCAAGAGCTATTGAAGA
>JBHIDO010000004.1:0-47174 GCA_046760145.1 Candidatus Aenigmatarchaeota archaeon | reverse complement strand
GTTAGCCATAGTTGCACTTGGTGGAAATGCACTTATTACTCCCAAAGAAAAAGGAACAATAAAACAACAAAAAAAGCATATTTATGAAACTATTTCTCATTTGAAAAATTTATCAAAAAAATATAAATTAATAATAACCCATGGTAATGGTCCTCAGGTTGGAGATTTGTTAATTCAACAGAAATCAACTAAAAAGGTTCCTGAAATGCCTTTAGATGTTTTGGGTGCAATGACTCAAGGTCAATTAGGATATTTATTACAAAAAGCTATTCAAAAACAATTAAAGAAAAGGGCAGTAACAGTTATAACCCAAATTTTAGTTGATCCAAAAGATAAAGCATTTAGAAATCCGACAAAACCAATTGGCCCTTATTATAAAAATAAAATAGAAAAAAACATGATCAAAGAACCGGAAGGTTGGAGAAAAGTAGTTCCGTCTCCTAAACCTAAGAAAATAATAGAAATAAACGAAATAAAATCTTTAGTTAAAAATTTTATTGTAATTGCTTGTGGTGGAGGTGGAATCCCTGTCACTAAAAAAGGTGGAGTAGAAGCTGTAATTGATAAAGATTTAGCAACAGAATTATTAGCAATTCAAATAAAGGCTGATTTACTAATTTTCTTAACAGATGTTGATTATGTTTATTTAAATTATAGAAAGAAAAATCAAAGACCCTTAAAAAAATTAACTGTTAAACAAGTTAAAAAATATATGAATCATTTTAAAGAAGGCTCTATGAAACCTAAGATAGAAGCTAGTATAAATTTTTTAAAGTATGGAAAAAAGGTTATAATAACAAAACCAAAATTATTAGATAAGGCTTTAAAGGGTAAAGCAGGAACTATGATAATATGAAAAATTTAATTTCAACAAAAGATTTATCAAAAAAAGAAGTTGAATCGATTTTCAAAACAACAGATAAATTAAAAGGGAAAAAGACAAAAGATTTATTTGAAAAAACTTTACTTCTTTATTTCGAAAAACCATCAACAAGAACAGTTGTTAGTTTTGCAATAGCTATGATAGAATTGGGTGGAGATTATATTTATTTAACTCCTAGGGAAATACAAATTTCAAGAGGAGAAACAATTAGTGATACAGCAAAGGTTTTATCAAGATATGTTAATGGAATTGTTGCAAGAACATATCAACATCAAACAATCTTAGATTTAGCAAAATATTCTACAATTCCTGTTATAAATGGTCTAACAAATTTAGAACATCCTTGTCAAGCTTTATCAGATTTGTATACAATTAAAAAGAAGATTGGATTAAAAAATAAAAAAATAGTTTTTCTTGGAGACGGGGCAAACAATACCTTTCATTCTTTAATTTATCTTTGCGAAAAATTTGGTTTTGAAATAATAGTTTCATCCCCAGAATTATATGCTCCAAGAATTCAAGCAAATTTCAAAATAATAAATAATCCAAATATTGCTGTAAAAAATGCAGATGTAATTTACACAGATACATTTGTTAGTATGGGTTTAGAGAAAGAAGCTAATCAAAGAATAACTGACCTTAAAAAATATCAGTTAAATTCTAAGCTTTTAAACTTAGCTAAAGAAGATTGCATAGTTATGCACCCTCTTCCTGCTCATAGAGAACAGGAAATAACTTCTGATGTTATGGATGGTAAGAATTCAGTAATATTTGATCAAGCAGAAAATCGATTACATGTTCAAAAAGCAATTCTCTTTTTATTATTAAGATAATTTCTTAATCACATCTTCTAGAATATCCAATCCCTTATTAGCCAATTCTTCTGTTATAATTAAAGGTGGTGCAATTCTTATTGATTTGAATCCGCATGGTAAAAGTGATAATCCATTTTTTAATCCTTCTAGAACAATTTTTTTGTTTTCTCCTTTTTCTCCAAAATCAAATCCTATCATTAAACCAATTCCACGAACATCATTCATTTTAGAATACTTTTCTTCCATTTCTTTCAATCTTTTCATAATATGATTTCCAATTTTTGTTGCATTGCCCATTAATTTGTCTCTTTCAATAATTTCAATAACTTTTCTAGAAACAGCCATGTCAATTAAATGTCCTCCACCCCATGTTGAAGAGATTGCTCCACATTCTTTAATATCGTATTCATCTGATGTGAATGATGCACCAACATTAAATGATTTTGAAGCTGCCATTAAATCTGGTTCAATTCCATAATGTTCATGAGCCCACCACTTTCCTGTTCTACCCATTCCTGATTGGACCTCATCTAGAATTAATGGTATATTATTTTCTTTTGTTATATTTCTAAGAGTTTGTAAAAACTTTTTGCTTGCTGGAATGTACCCACTTTCTCCCTGTACTGGTTCGACAATAACAAAAGATATTTTTTCTCCTTTAACAATCTCTTCCAATTCATTTATTTGCTCATCATTATCATCTCTACAAAATTTAATTAAATGATGTGTTATTTCAGGAAAATTCTTTTTCTGAACAGGCTTACTATGAGTATAACTCAAAGCTCCCAATGTTCTTCCATGAAATGCTCCTTTACAAGAAACTCCAGGAAGTGGCCCTATTTTTCTATAAGCCATTTTTATACAATTTTCAACAGCTTCTGCACCAGTATTTATAAAGAACACTTTTGTTAAGACTTTAGGAACTATTGATAAGGCCTTTTTAGCTAATTCTAATGCTTCCTCAGAATAGAAATCAGCACCAGCTATTTTGTAGATTCCTCTTTCAGAATATTTTCTTATAATTTCTTTGATTTCTGGATGACCATAACCAATGTTTTGTGAGGAAATATTACAATTAAAATCTAGATATCGTTTCC
Organism: Candidatus Aenigmatarchaeota archaeon; assembly: GCA_046760145.1. Lineage (GTDB taxonomy): Archaea > Aenigmatarchaeota > Aenigmatarchaeia > Aenigmatarchaeales > Aenigmatarchaeaceae > JBHIDO01. The sequence continues at coordinate 44,379 of JBHIDO010000004.1, read as the reverse complement.
CATCCACATCTATCAGATAACAACCCTCTGCATCCTTAATAACTAGAGGATAAAAGCAATGGGCCTGTACCCTGAGATTATTAGATTCTTGAATTATTTTCTCTGCTTTTCCCATGCTAACAACTCCCATGCCTAATATTTATTTATAATAGTTTATATAATATAACTCGAACTAATACATAAAGTTGTGAGAAAATGGGTTTACTTGAAAGATTAATCGAAACTTATGGTGTTAGTGGTAATGAAAAAAATGTGAGAAAATTAATAGAAAAAGAAATAAAATCATATGTTGATAAAATTTTTGTTGATAAATTAGGAAATTTAATTGCTTATAAAAAAGGAAAATCACCAAAGGTAATGCTTGCAGCTCATATGGACGAAATTGGACTAATGACAAAATTTATAGATCAAAAGGGAAGAATTTTCTGTTCTTTGATAGGAGGTATTGATCCTATAACACTTGTTGGCGAAATAGTTAATATTGAAGCAAAAAAAGGATTGGTTCGTGGCGTAATAACAACAAAAAATATCAATGATGGTTATATAGTTGAAGAGTTACCAAAAGAAGAAGGCTTAATAATTGATACTGGATTAACAAAAAGAGAATTGAGAGCAAAGGGGGTTGAAGTCGGAAATTACATATCAATAGAACAACCGATATATCTCTTAGGATCAAATGATATAATATGCGGAAAGGCCTTTGATGATAGAATTGGTTGTTATATATTAATTGAATTGGCAAAAAGATTAAAAAATAAATCTAAAAATGAAATATATTTTGTTTTTACAATTCAGGAGGAAATTGGATTGTTTGGTGCTATAACATCTGCATATAAAATAGAACCAGATTGGGCAATTGTAGTAGACGTAACAGCAGTTGATGATGCAAGTATACACCCAACTAAAACTATTGGAAAGGGGCCTTGTATTACTGTTAAGGACTCTGATATGCTTGGAAATACGTGCATAAATGATTGGATAAAAAAAATTGCTCATAAGAAAAAAATTCATTATCAATTAGATATTAGTGAATTTGGCACCACAGAAGCTGTTAGTATTTCTATATCGAAAGGTGGTGTTCCTGCAACTGCTATTGGTGTTCCTATTAGAAATCTACATACAGCAACTGCTGTTGCAAGTAAAAAAGATATTGAAAACACCATTAAATTATTAGAAGAAATTATGAAAAGAGCTCCAACTGAATGTTTAATTGAGTGATTTTATGAGTGTAGCAAAAATAGTTGAATTGGTTGGTTCTTCTGATAAGAGTTGGGAAGATGCTGTTAATGAAGCTATAAAAAGGGCCTCTAGAACTATTAGAAATATAAGAGGAGTAGATGTAATTGGTCAGAAGGCTGTTGTGAAAGATGGAAAAATAATTGAATATAGAGTTAATGTCAAAATTTCATTCGGCGTTGAATAAGGTTTTTAAATAAAATTTCTCTATATTTAATAGAGGAATATGAAGATTTCTAAAATTAGAAAAAGAGACGGAAGAATAGTAAAATTTGATCAGAGTAAAATAACAAATGCTATTCATAAGGCAATGATTTCTGTTAAAGCTGGAAACGGTAGGGTAGCTAAAAATATTTCAAACAAAGTTGTGAAGTTACTCGAAAAAAGATTTAAAAGGAAAATTCCGAATGTAGAAAATGTTCAAGATATTGTTGAAGAAGTATTAATAAAGAATAATTTCAAAGAGGTTGCTAAAGTTTATATATTATATAGGAAAAAAAGAACAGAAATAAGAGAAGCTAAAAAATTCCTTGGAGTTAAAGATGAACTTAAACTAACAGTGAATGCAATTAATGTTTTACAGAGAAGATATTTATTAAGAAATAATAAAGGGGAAATCATAGAATCACCAACAGAAATGTTTAGAAGAGTTGCAAAAGCAATAGCTAAGGTTGATAAAAAATATAGAAAAAATCCCAAGAAAGCAGAAAGAGATTTCTATAATATGATGGCAAATTTAGAATTCTTGCCAAATTCTCCTACATTAATGAATGCTGGAACAGAATTGGGGCAATTATCTGCTTGTTTTGTTTTGCCAGTAGAAGATTCAATAAAGAGTATTTATAATGCAGTTAGAGATATGGCTTTAATTCAGCAATCTGGAGGTGGAACTGGTTTTAGTTTCTCAAGATTAAGACCTAAAGGAGATATAGTAAGAACAACCCATGGAATTGCTTCTGGCCCTGTTTCATTTATGAGAGTTTTTGATGTTGCTACTGATGTTATAAAACAGGGTGGAAAAAGAAGAGGGGCAAATATGGGAATTCTGAGAGTTGATCATCCTGATGTAATGGAATTTATTACTGCAAAGAATAAAGAAAGTTTTTTAAATAACTTTAATTTATCAGTTGCAGTAACAGAAAATTTTATGAAAGCTGTTAAAAAAGATAAAGAATATAATTTGATAAATCCTAGAATAAAAAAACCTGTCTTAAAACTAAAAGCTAAAGATGTTTTTAATTTGATTATTTCTATGGCATGGAAAAAAGGAGATCCAGGAATAGTTTTTATAGATGAGGTCAATAAATATAATCCCACACCCAAACTAGGAGAAATTGAATCAACAAATCCTTGTGGTGAACAGCCATTATTGCCATATGAATCTTGTAATCTTGGGTCAATTAATTTATCAAAAATGATTAATAAAAATAAAATTGATTGGAAAAAATTAAAAAGGATTGTTCATAATGCAGTTCATTTTCTTGACAATGTGATTGATGCAAACAAATACCCCTTAAAACAAGTTGAAAGAATGACCAAAGGAAATAGAAAAATTGGTTTGGGTGTTATGGGTTTTGCAGATATGCTAATTCAATTAGGGATTCCTTACGATTCTGAAAAGGCTATAAAAACTGCTGAAGAAGTTATGAAATTCATTTCTAAGGAAGCTAAAAAAGCTTCAATACAATTAGCCAAAGAAAGAAGAGCATTTCCAAATTTCAGAAAAAGTATTTATAAAAAGAAAATTAGAAATGCTACTATAACAACAATTGCACCAACCGGTACAATATCAATAATAGCTGGTTGCTCTTCAGGAATAGAACCATTGTTTGCAATAAGTTTTGTTAGAAATGTGATGGAAGGGACACAATTATTAGAAGTTAATCCTTTATTTGAAAAAATAGCAAAAGAAAAAGGATTTTATTCGACCGAATTAATGATGAAAATTGCTAAGAAAGGATCGATTAAAAATATAAAGGAAATTCCTAAAAACATAAGAAAATTATTTGTAACTGCTCATGATATTTCACCTGAATATCATGTAAAAATACAAGCAGCCTTTCAAAAATATACAGATAATGCTGTTTCTAAAACAGTTAATCTTCCACATACAGCAACAATAGACGAAGTAAAGAAGGTATTTTTATTAGCATATAAATTAAAATGTAAAGGTGTAACTGTTTATAGATATGGAAGCAAAAAGGAACAAGTATTAAATATCGGAGAAGTTACTGGAGATGAATATGTTTCAGCAGATGCTGAATATGCAGGAGGATGTCCTACACCTTATTGTCCTTGGAGTTGATTGAATGGGTTTAATTTATTTATACACAGGGACGGGAGCAGGAAAAACCACAAATGCATTAGGTTTAGCATTAAGATCAATAGGTCATAAACACAAGGTTATTATAATTCAATTTTTAAAATGGTGGAAAAATACTGGAGAATATAAGTTTAAAGATATTTTGCCAGAATATTATGAAATATATCAATTTGGAAGAAAGGGGTGGATTGGTTTAGAAAATTTAACAGAAGAGGACAAAGAATTAACAAAAAAAGGACTAGAATTTGCTAAAAAATGCTTAGAAAAGAAACCTAATCTATTAGTTTTAGACGAAATTAATTTAGCAATTCATTGTAAAATGATTGATGTAAAAGAAGTTTTAGAATTTTTAGATAAGGTTCCAAAGGAAACAACTGTTATTTTAACAGGAAGGAATGCTCCTCAAGAATTGATAGATAGAGCTGATTTTGTTAATGAAATAATTGATAAAAAGCATCCAGAAGAGATTCCTTCTGAAAAAGGGATACAATATTAACTTTAAATATCTTCTTATACAAATTGATAGTTATGAAACCTATTAATTTAATCTTTATAACCGTTGTAGTAATTTTAAGTGGCTTATTAATTCTAAGTGTAATGACAAAGGGTTATTCAATTTTAACAGGTTCTGTAACTGGATATATTACTGCAGAAGGTGCAGGACAAAGAGTAATAGATTATTTAAATAAAGAAGTCTTACAAGGGGCTACTGCAACTCTTGTAGATGTTGAAGAAGTTAGTGATGTTTATAAAATTAATGTAAATATTCAAGGAGAAACTTATCCTCTTTATGTTTCTAAAGATGGAAAATTAATGTTCCTACAAGCAGTTGAAATAAAATTTAAAGAGCCATTCAATGTTCCAGCTTCTCAAAAACCAGTTGTAAAATTCTTTGTAATGTCATTTTGTCCTTATGGTCAACAAACCGAAAGTTTATTAGCAGAACTTGCAAACTTATTTGGAGATAAAGTAGAATTTGAACCACATTATGTTATTTATGAAAATTACATGGATAATAGCGAAGATTATTGCACAGGAACATTATGTTCAATGCATGGGATTAATGAATTAAAAGAAGATATGAGACAAATATGTATTTATAATAATTATCCTGAAAAGTTTTGGGATTATATAGAATATGTTAATTCAAAATGTTCTTTAGATAATATTAATGATTGTTGGAAAAATGCAGCAGGTTCTTTAGAAATAGATATTCAAGAAGTTGAAGATTGTGCAGATGATATAAATTTAATACAAAATGAAAAAGATTTAAATGCCCAATTTGGTGTTGTAGGCTCACCAACTATTTTTATAAATGATATGAAATATGAAGGTTCAAGAAGTTTAGAAGCAATCAAAAATACAATTTGCAATGCTTTTATAACTCCACCTGCTGAATGCCAACAAGAATTAACTTCTAATCCTAGTGGAACTACCCGTGGTGGTAGTTGCTCTTAATTTTGGTTTATATTTTTTCATTAGTACAGAATTACCAACTACAAAAAATGAACTAAATGCCATTGCTGCAGCAGCTATAATAGGACTTAATAATAATCCTGTAAATGAATATAATGCACCTGCAGCAATTGGAATTCCTGCTATGTTATAGATAAATGCCCAGAATAGATTTTGTTTTATTTTCTTTATTGTGTATCTGCTTATATCAATTGCAGTAACAACATCCCTTAGATCATTCTTAATTAAAACAATTTGTCCTGTCTCCAATGCGACATCAGTCCCAGATCCGATTGCAATTCCTAAGTCTGCCTGAGCTAACATCGGAGCATCATTAATCCCATCGCCTACAGTAGCAACCTTCTTACCTTTTTCTTGCAATTCTTTAATTTTTTCTGCTTTTTCACCTGGCAGGACCTCAGCTAAAACATTATCAATTTCTAATTGGTTTGCAATTGCTTTTGCTGTTCTTTGATTATCTCCTGTTATCATTATTATTTCTTTATTCATTTTTTTCAATTCTCTAATTGCTTCTTTTGAAAATTCTTTTAAAGTATCTGCAATTGCTATTAAACCTCTTATTTTATTTCCATAAGCTACAATAATTGTTGTTTTACCTTCATTCTCTAATTTTTGTATTTTATCTTCTATGTTATCTATTTTGATTTTATTTTCTTTGATAAAAACTCTATTTCCAACTAAAATTTCTTTTCCTAAATACTTTACTTTGATACCTTTCCCGGATACGGTCTCATAAGATTTAACATTTGGTATCATTATATTTTCTTCTTTTACCTTTTTAATTATGGCATCTCCTAGCGGATGTTCTGATCCTTTTTCTGCAATCGCAGCTATTCTTAAAATATCTTTTTTATCAATATCACCTATAGGTAGGATATCTGTTACAGATGGCTCACCCTTTGTTAAAGTCCCTGTTTTATCAAAAACAATTGTATCGATTTTCTTAGCAATCTCCAAAGCTTCTCCTTGTTTTATTAAAATTCCATTTTCAGCAGCTTTACCAGTAGCAACTAGAATAGCAGTAGGTGTTGCTAAACCTAAAGCACATGGGCAAGCTACTATCAAGACTGCTATCATTAATGTAAACGCAAATATGAAAGAAGCATTAAAAACAAAATACCATAAAAGAAATGATAAAATTGCAACACCAATTACTGTTGGAACAAAATATTCTGATATCTTATCAGCTAATCTTTGTATAGGGACCTTAGATATTTGAGCTTTCCCAACTAATTCAATTATTTGGGCTAAAGTAGTATCACTACCAACCTTTGTAGCTTTTATTTTTATTAATCCAGTTTTATTAATTGTAGCTCCTATTACTTCATCGCCAATATTTTTTGTGACAGGCATACTTTCTCCTGTGATCATAGATTCATCAATTGTAGAATGACCTTCAATTATTTTTCCATCTGTTGGAATTTTTTCTCCTGGTTTAACCACAATAATATCCCCAACTTTTACTTTTTCAATAGGAACTTCGATTTCTTTTCCATTCTTTAGAACAAGAGCCATTTTAGGTCTCAAATCCATTAATTTTCTTAATGATTCAGAAGCTTTACCCTTTGCAATATCTTCTAATAATTTTCCAGTTAAAATTAAAGTTATAATAATAACAGAGGCATCGAAGTAAACATCCCCAGTAAAAATGCTTGGGAAAAACACAATCAGAGTTGAATATATCCAAGCAGCAGATGTTCCTATTGCAATCAAAGAATCCATATTAGCTGTCTTTGCCTTTAGAGCATCCCATGTACCTTTATAGAACCTCCAACCCAAAATAAATTGTACTGGGGTTGCTAGTAAAAATAAGATAAAATTTTCAAAAACAATATCATAAAAGAAGGAAAGAAATATCATTGTGACAGCTATTATTGCCCCCATAACAACTAAAAATTTTAATTTTTTAATCTCGGTTTCAGGCTTAGTAAATGTTTTCAAACAAGTTTCACTACAAAAATAATATTCGGTATCATCTATCTTAGTTTTATAAATAGCATTTTCCTCATCGACATACATTCCACATACAGGGTCTTTTGCCATCTCCTCGCCTTTCAATGACAGCTTCTTTTTGTCTTACCAAGTCTAAATTTTCTATAACATTCTTTAGAGCAAAATATTTTACCTTTCTTTTCTAAGCCACCTTTATTTACATCCATTTCACATATTGGACATTTTTTCTTAAATATATTAAACACTATATCACTTTTTGAATTTTTATTAACTTTTTATTTTTTTAATTTATAATAGATTAAAATTGAAAGGAATATTAAAAATGCAGAGATTAAGAATAGATAAGCATTATTCATAATTATAGCAGATGTTAGACCAAATATTCCAAGAAAAGCAACAACTATTGGTAAACAACAGAGTCCTGTTATACCTAAAAATCCAAAAAATGTAACTATACTTCCTACTATACTACCAAATATGCCATACTTTTTATTTTTTCTTATTTTACGCTTGACATCAGACATTTCTTATCACTATAACTACATATTATACAACAACTTTCCTTTGGAGTCCATATTGTTTTCTTGCAATTCTTGCACTTATAAGAAATCATACATACATTTTCAGGAATGTTTATTTCTTCTACATATCCGCATTCAGGGCATTTAAACCTTGCTTTTTCTATTTTTTTCACCTTAACTTTTTTCTCAATTCTTCTTCTTTAGGAACTCCTTGAAATTCTAATTTCCCGTTTATAACAATCCCAGGAGCTGTCATTATGGGATATTTTTTAAGAATTTCTGGATTTTTAGTTATATTTATAACTTCATATTTTACTTTCATTTTATCTAACATATTCTTAACAGTCTCACAACTGGCACAACCCGGTGTTGTTAATATCATTACCTTCGCCATAATTTCACCTTAATTCAATTTTCTATTTCACAAACTGTTTTGGGTTCTTTTCAAAAGCCCATTGACATGTTGGGCTACAAAAGTAATATATTTTACCTTTGTGTTTTACCTTTGCCGCCCTTTTTTCATCAACTTTCATTCCACAAACTGGATCTATAGCCATATAATCACCTTCCCTACATCTGATCTTCTACAGGAACCCCATATTTTTCTTCAATTATCTGCTTCAAATGATCTAAATGTTGTTCTCCTACCTCTTCTGCTATAGATTTTGCAAAGTAAGGTGCTAGTGATTTAAGACCATGTCCTTCTAATATCTCACCTATACATTCTCCACATGGATGTACCCCTGCTAATACGTCATCCATACATGCACAAGATGCTCCTTCTCCATGTTTTGGTGTCTTGTAAATACAATAATAACATGGATTCTCTAAACAACATCTGTATGTTGTTGAATCTCTTATGTTACTAGATTCCTTTAGCCATTGTATCCTTTTCTCTTCAAGACTTAACGTTTCAAAATCTCTAATTACTGTTGTTACTGGTACTATGAAAGAATGCACAAAATATCCTATCAGAAGTCCTGCTACTAGTACAAAGGTCATACCTAACCAAAGATTCTTTTTTTTTTCAGTCATCTATTCACCTCTTTATTTTTTGAAATATCCAAAGTACAATAAAATTATAGCCAAAACTATGTCAGCAGGTATTATTACAAAATTATTTAATGTAGGAGTTATCCATGCTATTGGGAGTACACCTGCTAATGCAAACCAACTATGTGCAATTAAATCCCATACCACAACTCCTGACAAAAACTTTGAAACATCTTTCCATTTCACCACTCATCCACCTCCTTTAAATGGTTTTTTCCAATAGTACCAACCAATTGGAATTAAAACAAGAGAAAATAATAGAGTAAAGGCTGGAATTTGTGTTCTTTCAGCTATTTGATATATACCTTTGCCTTTTTCTAAACCTACTTTGCATTCTGGGCACACTTTATTAATTTCATTATCTTCCAAAGCTATTCTACATTTACACACCCCTTCTCCCCATACCCATAAACCCTTTGAACATATTTCACATGGTGGTTCGATACAACATTCGTACTCTGCTATCCCTGCTCCTAATTCTCCAAAAGATCTTGTCCAGCCCGCATGTATTGGGGTATTTAAAAACCAATAATGTCCGTATAATCCCCAAACAATAATAATTGCTCCAAAGAAAATAAGCCCCCAGCCGGTTATTTTGTTAATTAATGTTTTTCTTTTTACTAATGATTGCGTTGCATTTACACCAAGAATTCCTAGTATTGATAAAAATATTAATGGTATGACTCTTCCTATTCCGTTAACAGCCTGTAATAATATTCCTTGAATAATGCTTCCTGTTGATGCAATATATGTTAAAATAACATAGGTTGCAGGGTTTGGACAGCCTATACCTGCATTTCCTAAGAATAAACCCAATAATAAAGCTTTAAAAAGATCAGATTGTTTTTGAATAAAACTAGGCATTCCTTTATATGATGGTAATTCAAATTTAATTAATTTTAATTCAGATAATCCAAAAATAAATGCAAGTATCCCTGCAATCAAATACATCGCTTGAGTTACTTTATGAAGAGCAAATGCCCTACCAAGTAAAGCGATACCAGCACCATATAAACTTAAAGTTATAATTAATCCGATGCTGAATAGAATAGCCATAGCAAGGCCCTTCTTATACCCCCTCCCCATACTTAATGGAACTATGATAAAGACTAATGGTAGAGTACAAGGCAAGACTATCATAGATAAACCAGCAGCATAAGAAAGGGATAAGGTAACTGTTTGTGTTGGATTAGTAACCAACCAGAATAAACCTATCAAAAATATAGAAAATAAAATAAAGAAAATTATTATAAAATAAGTTCTAATTTTCTTTTCAGCTTCTGTTAATTTGACCAACTAATCACTTTATTTAAATATTTTTGATAACCAATTATATACCCATCCAAATATTCCTCCACAAAAAGCTCCGCAAAGTACTCCCCATATTAATCCTATGAAAGCTCCTGCAGCTGTTGCTGTTACGCCTGGGTACACTGAAGACATCATAGAAAATGCTTCGTTACTAAACCATAAAGTTTCTATATTAGCTGATGCAAATAATGCTGCTACAAATAAATATAGTCCCCAGAACACTGCACCTAAAACAATCAAAGCTTTTACATTAAATTTATCTGGCATTTTTCAACCTCCTTATTCTTTATACACATCATATGCTAAACCTATTGACATTATTACATGTCCTATAAAACTTGCAAAACCAGGAATGGTTGTCCATACTTGACCAAAACCTATTGTAAACCAATACCAATGTACTAAAATATATGCTATTAGTAAAGACCAAGCAAAGACTTTTCTTTTTCCAATGTACAAGTACCCTGATCCCCATACTATAAAATTCAAAATTGCTGCTATTGTTTTATTTGTCATTTACTCTCCCTATATGTCTAAATTCTTCGTTTAAAAACATTTCTATCTTTTACAAATTTAATCTTACAATTAAGCTTTTCTATAAGTTCCATATACCCTTGCAATATCTGGATTTTCTATCCTTAACCTACGATTTACTTTATCTTTTATGCAACAACTTGCTACTCTACTAACATCTTCTTCTATATCCTTTGCAACTCTCTCTACAATATCTTCTGTAGCACCAGCATTTTTAATTGATCTTCTAATCTTTTCTATGTCAAAATCCTCTAATCTATTATCTCTTTTTATAACTTGAAGTACCATATTTTAACCTCCTTTTATTTTTAGTTAATTGTGGTTGCGCCAAACATTTTCTAAGTTTTTAAAGTTACTAGCCACAACACCCACTACTTTTACTCCTTGCTTTCTTTTTTTCAACTTCTTTTATAAACTGGTTTGCATGTTCATCTGAACAGAAATGTTTCCCAAATCTAGTGATGTTTTTTTCTTTTTCAATTTGCACCCCACAAATTGCGCAATACTTTTTAAATATTCCAAATACCATTTTTTCACTCCTCAATTTTTAAATCGTAGGCTAGTATGTCAACAGGTTTTCTATTTCCAATATCTAATCTTTCATAAATTTTTGTTACACCACTATCGTATTTAACTACGTTACAACAGTCTTTACCTGAGCAAAGATTTAAGACTTCTCTCATCTTTTTCACCTCATCTATCTTTATTTTATATTAACTTGTATTTAAATATATCATATTCTGATATATCATATATTTATATTTAATATTTAAATATTATTTATATGGAAAAAGTAAAGATCACAAATATTGTTAAGTTTTATACCCTGTTATTATTACATAGCGGACCTAAACATGGATATGAAATAATTAAAGAGATAGAAAAAAACCTAAATAAAAAAACTAGTTCGGGTCAAATATATCCTTTTCTAAAAAAATTACAAAGATATAAATACCTTAAAGTTAAAAAAACTGGAACTAGAGAGAAAAAAATATATATTCTAACAAAAAATGGTAAAATTTTTGTTAAAAAAACCTTAAATAGATTTGGAGATTTAATTGATATTGCAATTGAACCTAAGTTAACAGTGTGTGCTCATTGTGGGTGCAAAATTTATAAAGGGGGATATAAGGAAGTAATTAAAGGAAAAAAATTAAAATTTTGTTGTCATCACTGTGCTAAATCATATAAAGTGATTAAATGGTAACAAATAAGCAAATAGGAACCTTAGTTATTGTGTTATCTATAGCTTTTTTGATAACTTTAATATCTTTAACACTTGAATTAAGGGAATCTACAGTATGTCCTATAGAAATGGAAGAGCCATGCCCACATGAAAGTTATATACCACCTCAGACCTTTTTTGGTGGTATCATAATAACAATTCTTATTGTAACTGGCATTTTTCTTATGATAACTAAAGAATCCAAAATTGAAAAGATTGACTGGAAAAAGTACTTAAAGGGCCTTGAAGATAATGAGAAAAAAATCTATAAGATAATAATGAATTCTGATGGGGTAATACTTCAAAGTGATTTAGTTAAAAATACGGGATTCTCAAAGGTCAAAGTAACTAGAATATTAGATAAACTTGAAGCAAAAGGCCTTTTAGAGAGAAAAAGACGTGGAATGAGTAACATTGTTATTTTAAAAAGGAAGTGAAACTAGTTTCACCCTATACTTTATAGGGTGTTTCATAAAAGTATGATGCATGGTGATATGCATGAAGAATGTGAGAATATGATGGAAGAGAATGGGGAATGTGGATGTTATGAATGATAAAAATAATAAAGTAATGATAAAAATAAATAAAGAGTTGATAATTTATACTTTAATTGGCATAGCTATATCTTTAGCTCTAATTAATCAAGTACTTCTCTTAAATTATAATCAAGATATTACAGGATCAGCAATTGTTGGTGGAGGTTATTCACAGAGTAATTCGGTTATTCCTAATGGAATACCATCAATATATGGTCAAGAATTAGGAATAAGTTTTGATGATGTAAGTCCTAATAGCCCAACAAAAGCTGATGAGACAATAAGAAAATTAGCATTCTATGATCGTGATATAACACTTTCTGGTGAAGATTTAGAAAGGTACATCTCAATTGCATCACAGATTTCTTGTGAATATTGTTGTGGTGCCCCATCAATAATATCTTCAGATGGAAGTGCAGCATGTGGCTGTGCACATAGTTATGCTATGAGGGGTCTTGCAAAATATTTGATTAAAAATCATCCTGAGATGAGCGATGATCAAATATTAGAAGAGCTTGGAAAATGGAAGACATTATTCTTTCCAACACAAATGACAGCAAAAGCAAAGGTTTTAACTGAAAAAGGAATTAGATTAAATTATATTAATCTAGCATCAAACAATTACAGAGGAATAGAAGCTGGAACTGATGGGGGTATGGTAGGGGGATGTTGAAATGGAAAAAGAAAATATTTTAATAATTTTATTGTTGGTTCTAGTAGTAATAATAGCAATACAAACATTTCAAATTTTAACAATAAGTGGAATAGATACTAGTTCTATACTAAGCAGTTTTGATATTCAACAATCAACTATGGTTGGTGGTTGTTAATTTTTATAAACAGTGATCAAAATGGTTGTATGCGTAATAGCACTGATAATATTTAGTTTTCTAGGAATATTTTCAGTAAGATATAGAAAGTTAGCAAAAGAAGCTTTCAATTGTGTGTTCAGAAGAATAACACTAAGACCTTGTGAAACAGGTTTTGATAAAAGAATGAAAATGAAAATTATTTCTAAATCATTTAAATTCTCTCCTAAATTATCAAAGGTTATATACAAACATTTTGAAGGTCTGTCATGGATTTTTACAATATTGTTAGTTGTAAGTTTGGTGGTATCAGCAAATGGTATTTACAATCTTGCTATATATGGTGTATGCGATCCCCATTCAACACAATGTATTATTAATCCAGGAGCTGTAGGTTGTGGTGACCCAGAATGTGAACCATGTTTATGTGAAGATGTAACTTGCGAATCTCCAGAATATTTAGCATGTGAAGGAAATTGTGAATGTATAGAAAATGTGTGTGGTTAAATGTTAGATATAAAAAAAATAAGAAGAGATTTTCCAATCTTAAAGAAAGGAATTATTTATTTCGATAATGCTTGTGTAACTCTTAAACCTATACAAGTTATAGAAGCTATGAATAGATACTATTACGAATTTCCTGCTTGTGGTGGAAGGAGCTCGCACAAATTAGGAAAGAAGGTAACAGAAGAAATTGAAAATTCAAGAAAGATTATTCAAAAATTTCTAAATTCTAAAAAAGAAAATGAAATTATTTTTACTAAAAACACAACAGAGTCTATAAATCTTATTGCAAATTCTTTAAATCTAAAAAAAGATGATATGGTTCTAACAACAGATAAGGAACATAATTCAAATTTAATACCATGGCAAATCTTATCTAAAAATGGGATAAAACATAAAATTATAAGGTCAAACGAAGACAATACATTTGATATAGAAAATTTTCAAAATATGATGAATAGAAATATAAAACTAGTTTCTATGGTTCATACTTCTAATTTAGATGGTTATACTATACCTGCAAAAGAAGTAATCAAAATTGCTCACGATTTTGGAGCATTAGTTATGTTAGATGCTGCTCAATCTGTTCCGCACAAAATAATTGATGTTAAAAAATTAGATGTTGATTTTCTAGCTTTTTCTGGACATAAAATGCTAGGACCGAGTGGAACAGGAATTTTATATGGTAAATATCATTTACTAGAAGAATTAAAACCATTTTTAGTTGGTGGAGATACAGTTATTAGTACAACATACGAAAGTTTTAATTTAGAAAAACCGCCACAAAAATTTGAAGCTGGTTTACAAAATTATGCAGGAATAATTGGACTAGGAGAAGCAGTAAAATATCTAATAAAAATTGGTATGAAAAATATTGAAAATCATGAACATGAATTAAACAGTAAAGTAACAGAAGCATTAAATATACCTGAAGTTAGTATCATAGGTCCTTCTGATCCCTTATTAAGGTCAGGCATAATTAGTTTTAATGTAAAAAATACCGATTCTCATGAGATTGCAATGATGCTAGATGAAACTGCAAATATAATGGTAAGATCAGGAGAACATTGTGTACACTCATGGTTCAATGCTCATAATATAAAGGGTTCTATCAGAGTATCTTTGTATTTATATAATACAAAGAAAGAAGTAGAAATTTTTATTGAAAGTTTGAATAAAATAATAAATTTATTAGGTTAACTTAATTCAAATATCTATAATTTCTTTAATAAAATAGAAAAATATTTTTCAGGTTTTTCTAAAGATTTTATTTTTTGAATATTCTTTAAATTTTTATTAATTATTTTTTCTAAATCCAATTCTTGATATAATTTGTCTAATATTTCTGGTCTTGCTTTTGTTATTGGTCTATCAGGATTTAATTCACAACAACCAACATGTTTTTCAAACCAGATACTTAATTTTTTTGATAATTTCTCTATTTCAATTTTATCTAATCCTAATAACGGTTGTAGAATAGGAATTTTTATTCCTGATGTTGTTGCAATCATATTTTGTAGGGTTTGGGATGCTTTTTGAGCTAAAGATTCTCCTGTTATTATGAAATCTATTTTTTCTTTTTTAGCAATTTTTTCAGCAGTTTTAAACATTGCCCTTCTACAAAGAACGCACATATATTTTCGATAAATATCCTTTTCTCTTGCTTTAGATATTTTTGATAGAATTTCTGCCCAAGGAAAGAGTATCAAATATTTGTATTTCATTTTATTCTTTAGATGTTTCATTATTTCTATCATTTTATTGAAAGAACCTTTACAATAGAAAGGATAAAGAACGAAATGTAATAAAATAATTTCATATTTTTTTGACATTAAAGTTGCAGCTACAGGAGAATCTATACCAGCTGAAATTAAACAAATTGCTTTTTTCATTTTATCATTTCAAACTTATCGCATTAACAGGACAACTATCTGCTGCTTCTTTACAATCACAACTATCACATGCATCTGGATTTTTCACATGAGATTTTCCATTCTTTATTTCAAAAACTTCTGGACAAATAGCTGCACAAGCTCCACAACCAATACATTTTTCTTTATCAACTTCAGGTTTCATTTCTTTTTCCCCCTTTTCTTTTTAATTGAATTATTTAACTCTTTTAGTAATTTATCTATTTTAATTCCTTTTGCCTCTGCTATTTCTCCTAAAGTTTCCCATTGAGCAGCTGGACACCCAGCACAAGGAAGATTATACTTTATAAAGATTTCTATAGTTTGAGGATATTTTTTCAAAATTTCAGCCAATGTCATTTTTTTAGTTATCATAAAAATCAATATGTTCTTTTTGAAATTTCTTTATGTTCTTTTTCAAGTTCTTTAGGAATTTTTAATTTATTTTTATTTAAATAATCATAAATAGCTTCCTTTAGCGCATCAGATACTAAAACAGAACAGTGAATTTTTTGAGGAGGTAGTCCACCTACTTCTTTTACAATTCTTTCTCTTGAAATTTTTAATGCATCTTTAATTGTTTTCCCTTTAGCGATTTGAGTTATAATAGAAGAAGTACTTATAGCGGCAACACATCCAAATGTTTCAAATTTAATATCCTTTATTCTATTATTTTTTACTTTAATGTAAAGATGCATGACATCACCACAATTATGAAGAGTAGCAGATTCAGAAACAAATGATCTTGCTTCTTCTACTTCCAAATTATTGACAAAACCATTGTAAAATTTTATTGAAATTTTAATTATAGGTATATAAATGAAGTTTTTATCTGACCAAGAGTCAAGTCTATAGTCTTTCTTTGTATTAAATTTTATGTTAAGTATTCTCATTAATCTTAAAAATGATTTTCTATGTCCAATATGGATTCTGTAAGCTTTCTTGTGTTTTGTTCCATCATTATCAGTTCTTTCATCTTCTACATATATTGATGGTATTATCCTCTGTCTTATCAATAAAATTTTCAATTGTTGACAAAGTTTATACGATATAGTTGAATAGCCTGCTCTTGGTATTTTCTTATTAACAAAACCATCACCTCTCCATAAACCTAAGATAATATGCTTCTGTTTCTCAAGAGGTAAGAACATCATAAAGTCAGGTAATTTTTTAGTTTCTGCAGAATGACCAAATAATCTTTTAAAGAATCTTGTTAATTGGGCATTATAAACAAATAAATTTATAGTATTTCTTTTTTTACTTATGTTTATAACAGAATCTAAATTAAATATTTTTTTAATTATTCTTTTCACATCATTTACATATTTTTTCTCATTTATATCAAAAGAAAATGTAAGATATGTTTTGCATTTTTCTTCCCGCGGATGTCCTTCAGATAAGAAATAACCTGAGAGTTTTAAAAAATCAGGATCTATTTTTATTTTGCTTGGAATATTTTTACTTTTAAAGTCCCATTTCAGTTTTTTAACATTTGTTTTAATTTCATCAATGTCAACAATTTTTTTTATAATGGGATAAAGTAAAATATCCCCCTTTTCAAGTTCTTGAGCATGATACCAAAAAGGTTTTTCCTTCTTTTTATTCCTTGTATATGAAAAATGATGCGTTTTAGGTAACTTGATTGCTAAACATTCATGCTCAGGTGTGACATAAGTAATTCCTAATCTATTTTTTATTTTTATAATTTTTCCAGAATATTTCCTTTTAAAAATTCTTCTTATGTTATGATGTATTCCATCATGACCAACTACTTTATCTTTAATTGATAAAGCAGAAATTTCTTTAACATTAGGATTTAATTGAACTTTGGTATCAGGTATAACACAAATTGGGTTTCCCACCTTTCCAACACCATCAGGATTTTTCATGCTACCCATATTTTTTGGATTCTTGAAATTTTCTAAAACCTTTTTTGAATATAAGTATTCTAACCCCATTACCATCTACCTTTGAATGGAGATATTTTTCTTAAACTCTTTACTATTTTTGGTAAAACTTCTAAAACATAATTAATATCTGATTTCTTTGTAAATCTTCCTATTGTTAATCTTAAAGAACCATGAGCTTCATGAGGCTTTAAACCAATTGCTAATAGAACATGTGACGGTTCTAAAGATGTTGTTGAGCATGCAGAACCTGTTGCTGCAGAAATACCTTTCATATCTAGTTTTAATACTAAGGCTTCTCCTTCTATAAATTTAAAACAAAAATGAGCATTATTAGGAAGTCTTTTTGTAGGGTGACCATTTAACCAAGAATCTTCTATTTCTAAAACATTTTTTATTAAATAATCTCTTAGCATTGTTTCTCTCTTAAATTCTTTTTTCATTTCTTTTCTTGCAATACTACAAGCTTTTCCAAACCCAACAATCCCTGATATATTTTCTGTTCCTGATCTCAGTCCATTTTCATGTCCACCCCCATGAAAAAGAGGATCTATTCTAACTCCTTTTCTTATAAATAATGCACCAACACCTTTTGGTCCATATAGTTTGTGAGAAGAAACCGAGAGCAAATCAATATTCATCTTCTTAACATCAATTGGAATTTTTCCAAAACTTTGAACGGCATCTGTATGAAAGTATATATTATTTTCTCTACAAATCTTCCCTATTTCCCTTATTGGTTCAATTGTTCCAATTTCATTATTTGCATGCATTATAGAAACTAAAATTGTATCCTTTCTAATTGTATTTTTAAGGTCTTCAATATTTATCATACCGTATTTATCAACTGGTAAAACTGTTAAATCAAAACCTTGATTTTTTAACCATTCAGCAGGATGTAAAACAGCATGATGCTCAATAGCAGAAGTAATGATATGACCTTTCTTTTTTGCAAATACAATTCCCTTTAAAGCAAAATTATCTGATTCTGTTCCTCCCGATGTGAAATAGACCTCTTCTGATTTTGCATTTATTAATTTGGCAATTTCTTCTCTAGAATTTTCTAAAATTATCTTTGCTTCTTTACCTTCTTTATAAAGAGTAGAAGCATTTCCAAAATATTTTGTAAAAAAAGGTTCCATTACTTTCAAAACTCTTGGGTCAACAGGACTTGTAGCTGCATAATCCAAATAAATTCTCTTCATACTAAGATATAACACCGTTATATTATTTAAATGTTATATATAAACATTTGTTTTTTAAATTATATTTATGAAAGGTTTATCCCAGATAGTAATAGTGATTTTAATTCTATTATTAGTGGTTTTTATTTCGTCATTAGCATTTATATGGTTTACTGCTGTTTTTGCAGAAATATCAGAAGTTGGAAAAAATCAGACAAATATTACAACTCAACAAATGACTTCTTCTATTATAATAGAAAGTATTTCTCAAAATAAAATATATCTTAGAAATACAGGAAATAATGATGTTACAAATTTCACTGTTTATATAAATGATACAATGGTTAACATAACTTCTCCAGATGTTATAAAACCAGGAGAATTGGGTATTATTATAATTTTAACAGAGATTCAAGAAGGTTTGTATAAAATAAAAATAACTGCTAATTATGCAGAAACAGAAATTTGGTGGTCCATATCTAAAGTTTCTGAAACTGGTGGACCTGGTCCAAGTGGTCCAGTATGTGGAAATGATGTTTGTGAATCTGGAGAAACATATGGAAATTGCCCACAAGACTGTCAATTTATAAAGGTATGTAAGGATGGTAGTTGTGATTCAACAACAATTCAGGGAGGAATAGACTTGGCACCATCTGGATACAAAGTAAAGATTATGGATGGTGCTACTTATTCTGAATCTGTTAAGATTAATAAAAATAACATAACATTAGATTGTAACGATGCTACTATAAATCCTGGAAGATATTATGATGGTATTTACATAACTGGTTCACATAATATTATTGAAAATTGTATAATTACAAATTCTAAAAATGGTATTTATACATTTGGTGTCAATGGTCATCATAACACAATTCAAAATAATTTAATTTCAAACTCTATGTATCACATCCGTTTACAATCTTTTAATAACATAGTTCAAAACAATGAAATGAACTCTAGCAGTAATCATGCTGTCGTAAATATGTTTACTAATGTAATTAGAAATAATGTTATTTCAGATTGTGTATATGGACTAGGAATAGGTAGTTGGGCAATTGATTCTACAATTGAAAACAATGTTATTACTTCATGTAATTATGGTATTTACTTATCTGAAAGTGCTTATAATCACATTGTTAATAACAATATAGCTTGTGGTAATTTATATGGAGACATTTATTGTTTAGAAAATAGGGGACATTCTGGCACTGGAAATACAGCAGACAAAGTAGATTGTCCAGGTATTTCATACGAGTCATGTTAAAATCTTTAAATACATTCTCATTATATTATTGTAACATGTATGAAGAATATTTATCAGCAGGAATGCATATTGGAGTGAAGCAACAAACCAAGGATATGAAAAGATTTATTTATAAAATAAGAGACGATGGTTTGGCCATACTAGATTTGCAAACTATTGAAAAAAGAATTCAAATAGCTGGTAAATTCTTGGCTAAATTTAATAGAATAATTGTTGTCTCTAGAAAGGTTATTGGATGGAAACCAGTTAAAAAATTTGCTGAGGTAATAAACGCAAAAGCATTTACAGGAAGATTCTTACCAGGAACTATTACAAATCCTTCTTTTCCTGGTTATCATGAACCAGATGTACTAATTGTAACAGATCCATTAGCTGATTCTCAAGCAATTAAAGAAGCAGTTAAGATGAGAATTCCTATTGTGGCATTAGCAACCACAACAAATCAAGTCACATCTATAGACTTAATAATTCCTGTTAACAATAGGGGTAGAAAATCTGTTGCAATGGTTTATTATCTATTAGCAAAAGAGATTTTGAAAAATCGTGGAGAAGATAAAGAATTAAAGCCAGAAGACTTCCAAATGAAAGAAAAATAAGTAATAAAGACTAATTCTTATTATGGGAATTCGAGAACCTTGTGTTGCAGGAGCTTTTTATCCTTATGATAGCAATGAATTAAAAAAAATTATTGAAAAATTTATAGAAAAATCTGAAAAGAAAGATATTTTAGGAATTGTTTCCCCACATGCTGGATATATTTATTGTGGAAAAACTGCTGGAAAGGTTTATTCTTTAATTAAAGAATTTGATACAGCAATAATTCTTGGACCAAACCATTATGGAATGGGTGCAGGAATTGCAACTTCTTCTGGAAAATGGAAAACACCTTTTGGAATAGTAGATATTGATGAAGAATTTTCAAAGGAATTAATAAAAGATTCTATAATAATGGAAGATTTTAGAGCGCATCTAAGAGAACATTCCATAGAAGTTCAATTACCATGGTTACAATATTTATTTCAAAATTTTAAATTCACTCCTATTACAATAAATCCAATTTACTTTGATATTAAAACTTGTAAAGAAATTGGAGAGAATATAGCACAAGTAGCAAAAAAATTGAAAAGAAAGGTTTTAATTATATCAAGTAGTGATTTTACTCATTATGGTTCTAATTATGGTTATAAACCATTTAGTGGAACAGTTTCTCAAGTCTTAAAAAAGATTAAAGAAACTGATACAGAAGCTATTAATTATATAACAAAAATAATGCCTGAAAGATTAATAGAATATTGTAGTGGAAAAACTATTTGTGGTTATGGTGGGATAGCTGCAATGCTTTGGGCAGTAAAACAATTAGGAGCAAATAATGGAGAGTTAATTGATTATTCAACTAGCTTTGAAGTTTCTAAAGATATTTCTGCTATAGTTGGATATGCTGGGATAGCAATTTATTAGACTATTTCTAATATTTGGTTATGAAAAAAGTTATTCTAAAGCATGCTTTAGCAAATGCTATCCAATATGGAAAAGCTGATGAAAAAGCTGTTTTAGGTAAAGTTTTATCAGAAAAACCAAAATTAAAAAAAGATATTAAAAAGGTTAAATCAGAAATAAAGAAAATAATTAAGGAGATTAATAAGTGGAGTTTAGAAAAACAGAAGAAAGAATTAAAAAAACTAGGATATAGAAAACCTGGAAAAAGGGAAAGAATTGGTTTACCACCTTTACCACATGCTAAAGGAAAAACAGTGATGAGACTTGCGCCATTTCCTTCTGGTATGTTTCATATTGGTAGAGCAAGAATGGCCATTCTAAATGACGAATATGTGAAAAAATATAAGGGAAAATTGTTGTTAGTAATAGATGATACAATTGGTTCTAAAGAAAAAATTCCAACTAAGGAAGCAATAGAAGGAATCCCAGAAGATTTAAAATGGTTAGGGATTAAATTCAACAAAACAATTTACAAGTCGGACAGATTAGAGATATTTTATAAATATGCAGAAAAGTTTTTAAAAAATCATTGGGCTTATGTTTGCACCTGTTCTCCAAATAAATTAAGATACAATAGAAGAAAGGGTATTGCTTGTGAATGTAGGGAAAGAAGTTCCAAAGAAAACTTAAAGGAATGGAAAAAAATGTTAAAAGGAAAGTATAAAGAAGGTGAAGCAATTGTAAGATTAAAAACAAATTTGAAAGATCCTGATGTTGCTTTCAGAGACAGGGTTTTATTGAGAATATCAAATAGAGAACATCCAAGAGTTGGAAAGAAATATCATGTATGGCCTTTACTAGAATTTTCTTGGGCAATTGATGATCACTTACTAAAAATTACACATATTCTCAGAGGAAAAGATTTGGTAATGGAAGATAAAATGGAAAGATATATGTGGGATTTATTGAAATGGAAACCTCCGGTAATTATTCACCATGGTTTACTAAGAATAAGAGGAGTAATAATTTCAACTTCAAGTGTAAGAAGAAAGATTGCAAAGGGGATTTATTCTGGATGGGATGACCCAAGAACTTGGACTCTAAGATCTTTGAAGAAAAGGGGAATTCAACCTCAAGCATTAAGAAATTTCATAATATCAATGGGCTTAACAATTTCAGATGCAGAAGTTCCTATTGATGTAATTTATGCTGAAAACAGAAAAATTATAGATCCAAAAGCAAATAGATATTTCTTTGTTGCAGAACCAATTGAAATTACTTTAGATAAGTTAATAACAAGAAGTGTTAAAGCTCCTATTTATCCTGGAAAAAGAAAGTATAGAAAGATACCTGTTACTAAAAAAATATTTGTAGAAAAACAGGACTTTGTTGCTTATAGAAATAAAGAAGTTAGATTGATGCATTTTTGCAATATTTTATTAAATAAAAAATCTAAGTATAAATCTAAAAAATTAAAAGACATTCCTAAAATACATTGGGTATCAAAAAATGTTAAAATAAAAATTGTAATGCCTAATGGAAAAACAATAAAAGGTTTAGCAGAACCTGAAATTAGAAAAGTTAAAAAAGATCAAATAGTTCAATTTGAAAGAATTGGATTTGCAAGATGTGAAAAAAAAGGATTATTTTATTTTGCACATAAATAATTAATCCGCAGTAGCCTCTTCAGCCTCCTTTCTACTATCCCAAACATTTTCTGGAACTTCTTCTTCATAATCAAAAGCTTCAACTTTTTCTCCAGATTGTTTTAGTACCTTTTTTGTTCCCCTTACAAGTTCTCTTATTTTATCTTTCTTAAATAACCAGTAATGTATCCTCCATCCTCTACCATCATAAAGGACTGTTTCTTCTCTTTCTGTTGTTAATAAGCCAGTATCTTCAAGCATATAAAAAACGTCCCTATCTTCAGGTTCTAAAATATTATCAATTATTCTTTCTGAATAACCAAAAAAATTCATCACACGATTAGCTATATCTCTAGCATCATCTTCCTTCATTTTTTTATCAACACTATTCATCACAGCAATAGATAATTCACCAACAGTTATACAATGGCTTTTCTCCTCAGGTATATACCCGAGTTGAGTTTTTGGTATTGAAAATAATTTTATCGGTTCCTGAAGAAGTTCTGGAATTTGAAATGGTTTTGAAACTTTCTTTTCTATATCGGGTTTAATTTTACGATTTGCAGTCAATCTTTCCTGCTCTTCAATTAGCTGATCTATATAAACTTCTTTTTCTTCAGTAACATCAGAATCTGATACTTTAGGACCTTTCCTACCCTTTGCAACATTTATACCAAAATCTTTAATATACCTATAAACAGTACCCTCAGAAAGATTATATCCTCTTCCTAATAATTTTTCATGTATTTGCTTTGGTGTAAGATTTTTATCATTATATTCTTTCATAACGCTTTCAGGAACAATTTGTGGCCTACCCACTCTCTTTGATTTAACCTTTCTTCTTTTCTTGGGTTTAGCAGACATTTCCTCAACTTCTTTTTTTCTTCTAAGAAAAACATAACCATCTACAGTTGTTAATCTTTGATAAAGTTCTTCTTGAGTAGTTTCAATTCCTTGGGCCTCTAACTCTCTTAATACATAACCAAGACTTTTTTTCTGAATATTGAAGAAACTCAGAATCTGGTATTGTTGACAAATCTCTTTTTTCATGACATTTTGCAAGCTCTTTCATTCTTTTACCGAGTGAATGTGTAGGAACAAATATACCATATTTTTTATATACTGCCTTCCTCAACCTAATAGGGCTTAAACCCTCATGTTTTCTTAGAAATGAATCCGGTACTGGTAATTGTTTTTTAGGATGCATTAAATTATATATGAACAAAAGCATTTAAATAGATTAACATTAAATTAAAAAATGAACCAATGAAAAGAGGTGATGAAGTGGATGATGAAAAGATTTTACAAACAGTAGAAATTGC
This sequence comes from Candidatus Aenigmatarchaeota archaeon, assembly GCA_046760145.1. Classification (GTDB taxonomy): domain Archaea; phylum Aenigmatarchaeota; class Aenigmatarchaeia; order Aenigmatarchaeales; family Aenigmatarchaeaceae; genus JBHIDO01. The sequence continues at coordinate 20,225 of JBHIDO010000004.1, read as the reverse complement.
TAGAAATACTGGAAAAGTGAAAATTGGGACCAATGAAACAACCAAAGCAATTGAAAGAGGAATCGCAAAATTAGTAGTAATAGCCGAGGATGTAGAACCTAAGGAAGTTGTAATGCATCTTCCCCCATTATGTGATGAAAAGAAAATTCCATATGTCAAAGTTAAAAGTAAAATGGAATTGGGAAGAGCAGCAGGAATAGATGTTCCTACAGCATCTATAGCTATTATAGAAGAAGGAGAAGCAAAGAAAAATATAGAAGAGATTGTAAAAGAGGAAAAAGAACAAAAATAAGGTGTAATAAAATGGCAACGCCAGCTGAAGTTGTGCAATTATTAGGAAGAACAGGAATAAAGGGTGTAACACAAGTTAGATGCAAAGTTTTAGGAGGAAGAGATAGAGGAAAAGTGTTGATAAGAAATGTGGTTGGTCCTGTTAGACTTGGAGATATTCTTATGTTGAGAGAAACAGAAATGGAAACTGCTGGAACATTGGATGTGAGAAGATGAAATGTTCATTCTGTAACAAAGAAATTGAGAATGGAACTGGAAAAATGTTTGTTAGAAACGATGGGAAAATATTTTATTTCTGCAAATCGAAATGTGAAAAAAATATGTTAAAATTAAGAAGAGAACCACACAAAGTCAGATGGATAAGTAAGAAAAAATAACCGAAAGGTATTTATTTTTTACTTCTCTTATATGATAAGGATATAAAGAATATTGAAATAATTACATAAGTGATATATGTGAAAAAAGTATCAGATCTTCCAAAAAAAATTACTATTATTATGAAATATGAAGATGGTAAAGAGGAGCAAATAAATTATTCTTTAAATTCTTTAAGATATGGAGATAACCCACATCAACCATGTGCAGTAGGATATGGACCATCTTTAAAAATAATACAAAAGGGTAAGGGCTTTTCATTTACAAATTATCTTGATTTTACTTCTCTTGCAACAGCATCTGAATTATCTGAAACCATGAAATATTTAAATGATCCAAGAGTACATGCCACTGTAATAAATAAACATACAGAACCTGCAGCATTTGCTGTTGCGAAAGATCCTGTAGAATCTTATGAATTAGCCTTTGATATGGATCCAAAATCAATTTTTGGGGGTGCAATGGGAATAACTTATTTAGATTTGGAAACAGTTGAATCTATTCTTGGAAAGAAACATTTTCTAGATGTATTAGAATATAGGAAAGCTGATAAAGAAGCAGTAGATTTATTAAAAAGAAAAAGAAAAAATCTTAGAATTGTGGATATGTCAGAATTTGATTCTATGGAAAAGATATATAGTGGATGGGAGATTAGAAGAATTTTATTTGATACACTTCTTGTAGAAGATTTTAATTCACTGAGTTTTTTTAATGCAAAATATGGTTGGGAAGTTCAATCTAATTATCAACCAACAGAAAGTGAAAATATGGATAGTAAAATAGCATGGATAGCAGCAAAATCTATAAGATCTAATTCATTTGTATTTGTAAAAAATGGACAAGGTATGGCTCAGTGTGGTGGACAAAGTAATAGGGAAGATTCTGCTAAGTTTGCTGGTATAAGGGCTAGTGAGTTTGGAAATGATATGAAAGGGTCAGTTGGTGCTACAGATTCATTTCTATATGATGAGGTATCAGTTGATATAAACTATGAAATGGGTGTAAAGGTTTTAGTTAATCCGGGAAGAAAGTTATTAAGTCCAAATTATGCTGATAAGGACATACCTATTTTAGAAAGAATAAATGAGTATGAAATGGGTATGATAAGACCATATCTCATTGTGAATGGAGAAGAACATCCTTGGAGAGTTTTTAGACATTAATTTTTATATATTATGTACTAATTAGAAATATGGCTATATTGGGAATTGATAAAATCAAGGAATTAAATCTGGTTGATAATCTTTCTCAAAGAGAAATTGAAAATCCAGAAGGATGTGGAATTGATTTAAGGGTTGGTGAAATTTATGAAATGAGTGAAGAAACAGGATTTCTTCATATAGAAACAAGAAAATCTCCTAGTTATAATTTAATAGCAAAATACAAACAAGGTGAAAGTAAAAAAGTAAAATTAGAACCTGGAAAAGTTTATAGAGTTAAAACAATAGAAACTGTTAATTTACCATTAAATGTATTTGCAAGGGTTTATCCAAGAGGAAATTTATTTGCTGCAAGTATAGCTGTATTGGGTCAGAAAGCTGATCCTGGCTACAAGGGGAATTTTATCTTTACATTTGTTAATTTAGGTAAAAATAATTTTGAAATTGAATTAGGAGCAAGAATTGCAATGGTTATATTTCATGAAGTCAAAGGAAAAACTTCTGCATACAGAGGTCAGTGGCAAGGCGGAAGAGTATTTATTAGAAAAGAAGAAGAACAGGTTTAGTCGACAAACGTCATACTCGTTCTGTGTCGTGGTTAAGTTTATATATTGACGTTAATTTAAATATTTTTATTTTAATATATTTGATATGAGAAAAAAGTGTCCTTTGAACAAAAAGAACACCATTAAAAGACAAGAGGTATGTAAAAAATGTGAATATTATCTTTGTTGATAATATGTTGAAAGAAGATTTAATAAAAGATCTAAGACAATTTGGTCTCAATGAATATGAGGCCAAAGCATACCTAGCATTAACAGTCTATGGACCCTTAACTGCTTCTCAAATTTCTGAAAAATCAAAAATTCCTCAATCCAAGGTTTATGAAATAATGAGATCTTTGATAACAAAATCCCTAGCAGAGTCATGGGAAACAAAGCCAAGAAAATTCAAAGCAATAGAACCTGTTTTTGGTTTGAAAAAAATAATAGAAGAAAGAAGAAGAAAAATTGAAATGTTAAAGAAAAAATCAATGATGATTGTTAGAGAAATAAAACCCCTTAACAATAACAATGGTTATGAATTATGGACTTCAAAAGGGAAAAAAGCTTTTTTAGAAAAAGCAGTTGAAATAATAGAAAGATCAAACAAATTTGGTTATGCAACAACCTCTAGATTTTCTCGTTATCCTTTGTTAGATGAAGCTTTTTTAAGAGCATTAAAAAGAGGGGTTAAGATAAGAATGTTAGGAACTGATTTACTTGATAATGCTAGAAGAGCTAGAGCAAGTTGGTATGCAAAGCAAGGAGCAGATGTGAGAATCTTACCAATGGATATTCATCCTATTCTAGGACTAGGTGATGATAAAGAAGTTTGTGTTAGAATTGATAATCCAGCTGAATGTGATTTTATTTGGAGCAATAATCCTGCATTGATAAACATAATGAAAACTTATTTTGAAAATCTATGGGAAGATGCTGAGAAATTTAAGTTTTAACTCGACCCCAACTGGTTCTGTCCCATATTCTTTCATGAAAATAATATAATACCATTACTATAACATTATACACTATTCCAATTTTGATTGAAATTTCTAAACTGCCTGTTAAAAAATAAGGTACAATTATACTGGCTATGATACATATGATTCTCCATACAACTGTTTTAACTAATGACCTTTTTCTCGTTTCTATCATATCTTAAATATTGTATAAAGAATTTTTAAACTTTTTAAATCATTAAATAAAATACTAATCATGATTATAGATATATTAAAATTAGCAAGACCAAGGACCTGGCCATTTATAGTATTATCATTTACAATAGGATGGTTATTAACAGGTGTTGCACTATCTTTAGAGTTTTTTGCAGGTCTTTTAATTTATATAATCTTAGTAGCTAATGTAAATCTTGTAAATGCTTACACAGATATAGAGGAAGATAAATTAAATCTTCCTCACAGAGTAAGAATAATAGAAAGAGTAGGACCTAAAAAAATTATCTTTGTAGCAGCTGCATTATATCTAATAGCAACATTTATAGCAATATTCTTGCCATTTTGGTTTCTTATAATATATTTAATAGCACTATTTGATACAATTTTCTATTCTTTACCACCCTTAAGATTCAAAGCAAGACATATTATAGGTATGATAGCATTTGCTGGTGCTGTTTTCTTTCCAGCTTTAGGAGCTTGGACATTATATAATGACATCATCACTACTCCGATCATTATATTTTTCCTTGGTTATTGGTTTATAACATATGGAACTATTAAAAATTTACCAGACTATGAAGGTGATAAAAGAATAGGATTAAGAACATCTGCTACAATATTTGATACTCGTAAGAAAGCTGTAATGTTTGCAGTAACTCTTTTGCTTAGTCCTTATTTAATTTTATTATTTTTACTTTTATTCAATCTAATAGAATTCAAATTTGTTTATTTATTCTTGGGTTTGCCCTTAGTTTCATTTGTTTGTTATAAGGCTTTAAAAGCAAAGGCATATCAAACTCTTGAAAAGATGCATACTTATGGTTTAGTTTATGCAGTAATTTTCTTAGCACTAACATTGTTTATAATTTCTTTAACAATCTATTCTGTAATATTTTTAGTTTTATTATTATCAATTTTATTTTTAATTTTAAAAACTAGATTTGATTCTCGATAATTATTTAAGTCAAATCTTACTATTTTAAATTATGGCTATAAATCTAGAAAATTTCTTTCGTAAACTCCTTTTCGCTAGACAACTTAAAATTCGTGAAGGGTATTTGGAAATTTTTGATACGCCTTATGTACTATTTCCTGCAGAATCATTCTCAAGTTTAATAGATGACATTATAAAAACTGGTGGAAAGAAAGGTAAAATAAATATTTATAAAGAAGGGATTAAAATAGGTAAAAATATTGCTAAAGTTATTAAAAGAACAACCGGCGCCAAGGGAGATGAGTTAATGGATGCTATATTTAAGGTTGGTGGAATGGGGGGGTGGGGATTATGGAAAATATATAGAAAAAATGACTCTAAAAAAGAAGGTATTGTACATGCCTCTAACATTGCAACTGCTAATTTTAAGTTTCATTCTAAAAAAAGAAATGAACCATCATGTCATCTTCTTAGGGGCATAATGACAGGAGAATTAAGAGAGATATGGAATTCTAGTAACATAGAAGCAATAGAGACTAGATGTATTTCCCAAGGACATAAATTTTGTGAATTTATAGCTAAAAGAAGAAAAGATTTTGATAAGAAAAATAAATTTGTTAAAAATCAATTAGAAATTTAGACAATAATATTTATTCCTTTGCTTGTTATTTCAAAAGGGTAACTTTCTTTCTTATGATCTGTTCTTCTCATTTTTCTAACTTGCATGTTAAATGAAGCTTTTCCACCTAATCCTATGAATTGAAGTAATAACAATCCATCAACAATATATTCCTCAACCCCAAACCTTGCAAGAGTTTTAGAATCTTCAGGTAATTCAGATGTCAAAACACTTGTCACACCAACTTCCTTTAAACCTGTTAATAATTTAAATAATTGCTTTCTAACTTCAAAGGGTTCTTTGAAATATAAACCAAAGACTGAAGTTGAATCAATTGCAACTCTAGAAACTCTATGTTCTTGTATCTTTTCTAAAACAGGAGAAGTTATATCAGTTATTTGAAATGGATCATGATATTCTAGGTATAATCTTTTTTCATTGATATATTTTTTCAAGTCCCAGCCAAATCTTTCAACATCAGCAATTATATCTTCTGGTCTTTCTTCTAGAGTAATGAACATGCAGGTTTCTCCATTCTTTAATCCTTCTAATAAAAATTGGATACAAAAGATTGTTTTTCCTGTACCAGCACCACCAGATACCAAAGTAGTTGAACCTTTTAAAAAACCACCTTCTATTAATTTATCCAAACCAGGTATACCAGAACGAATCCTTTCAAAGGTAATGGGGGTTTTTATTAATTCCTTGGTTTTTTTAACTTTCTTTTTCTTTGGCATGTTTAGAATTAGATTGAACCAATATTTAAATTTAATCAGAAATATTAATAGGCTTTGCTAGAGCTTTAGCAGGAAGAGGTTTTTTGAATTTCACTTTTAATGTTCCAGATTTTCCATGTAAACCAGAAACCCTTCCTTCATATTTGTTTCCTTTTTCATCTTTCCAGGTCGCTTTCTTACCAATTAATTTAGAAGCTTCTCTTTTAGAAGTAATACCGGGAACACTAACCAAAACTTCTTTCGTATAAGCTATATGATAGTTAACAATAATTCCTCTTGGGTCTAACATTGCAATCACTTTCCCTTTCATGTTATGAGAATTAGATTTTCTATGTTATATTTATAATGGTTTAGATTGGATAATTAACATGAAAATACCAAAATTTGGAAATTTAACTAATCCATCAATAGATATTTTAAGAGAAATCAGAACTATTAAGAGAATGGGTTTTGATTTTGTAGAAATAGGAATAGAAGGACCAGAAGGTAAGCCAGAAAAATTATTAAAAAAGAAAAAAGGTATTTTGAAATTACTCAGAAAATATAAGATGTTTGTAATTGGTCATACCTCTTGGTGGGCAGAATTAGGTTCTAATTATGAGCCTGTTAGAAAGGCTTGGGTAGAACATGGAAAAAGGTGCATAAGAGTTTCAAGTGAACTAGGAATTTCTCTATTAAATTTTCATTCACATTCAAGAGGAATGTATAATAAAGAAAAAGCAAAAAAACAAATTTTGAATAATTCTATTAAAAGTTTAAAGGAATTAATAAAATATGGTAAAAAATATAATATCAAAATTATGTTGGAAAATGCTGCAGAAAATGGTGAAATAACAGATTTAAAGGATTTTAAACACATTATTGACAGAGTTCCTGGTTTAAAAGTTCATTTAGATGTCGGACATGCTTTCTTATTTGGTGGTATGAAAAATATTGAAAATTTTATCAAAGTATTTAAAAACAAATTAGTACACATTCACGTTAGCGATAATCATGGTGAAAGTGACGAACATCTCCCAATTGGTAAAGGTAGTATAAATTATTCAAGAGTTGTAAAATTATTAAAGAAAATAAAATATGATAAGACAATAACATTTGAAATTTTTACTAAAAATAGGAATTCAGCAAAATATTCTATGAAAAAATTCAAGAAATTATGGAAATAATTATTTTTTCTTTTTCCTCTTAACCTTAGGCGGAAGTTTCTTTGCTTCTCTTGCAGTTTCAACCAATTCTTTTGCTTTTTCCAATTTCTTTTCTGCTTTTATTTCTTTTTCAATTTCTGGCAAATGTGCTTTTTCAATAACCCTTCTTATATCAACAATAAATCTTCTTACATATTCCTTAGACATGTAGACATCTCTATCAGGAATCTTATCCAATTTTTTATCTTCTAACATTTTTCTCATTTCAATAACCTTTCCAAAAACATCAGCATAAATAGGATTTACCAAACCTGGGTCAATCAAATATTTTTTAAATGCTTTTGGTAATTTTTCTGGTTCTTTTGGTAACTTATTTATAGATTTTAATGCAGCAACAGAAGCCTTTATCATTACTTCATAATTCTTTTTAATATCATTAGCCTTTCTACTTAATTCTAATTCAGCTAAAAGTTTTTCAAATCTTTTCACATATTTCTCAGCTTTTTTTATCCATTCATCTACTTCTTTTCCTGAAATTTTCTTTATTTCCTTATGCTCAACCTTTTTTCTAAAGTTAATAACATCTTCTAACATTTTTACATAATCTTCTTCTAACAAACCATTGTCAACCAAATGTTTTCTAACTTCTCTAACAGCAACTTTTGGGGCTGGAGGTCCAACCCCTACATACATCAAAACAGATTGAGCAGCATCTAACATTGCATAATATAAGTCTTCTGCTATCATGTATATTTTCACGTTTTGAACTCTCTTTATTCTTTTAGGAACAGTTTCCATTCTTAATTCTGCAGCTTCTATTGTTGATGGAAATTTTCCCCATTCTAACAATTTTCTCATTGGTATGAAGAAACCAGTATCATAAATAGCATAACCTTCTCTTACAATATTGAAAAATAATGGATGTGTTTTTCTTATTCCATCCCAGAATTCTGTTAATGCTAATATTGGTTGTGGATGCAATCTAGGATCAATACTTTTTGCAAGTTTAAAAATATCCTTATCAATTTTACTTCTTATTTCATCGAATTTTTTTAAAGGAAACTTTGTATCATCAAATATTACGTAAATATCAACATCACTTTTACCAGTATAGTCTCCTCTAGTAATTGACCCCCAAACCACAACAGCTTTTATATATCCCTTAAACATTTTTAATAATTTATCTTTAAAATCTTGTGAAGATTTTAGTCTTGTTTCTAGAGAAAATTTCTTTAATTTTTTACTTAATTTCTTTTTAGGCATGATTTTCACTTCTTATTTTGTTAAGAGATTTCATAAAGTTATTTAAATTATATATTCTTAATTTTATCTTTTAAACTAGGTAATTGCTCTCTTATTTCTTTCTTAATTCGTTCTAGTACCTCATAAGCCTCTTCACATTTACCTTCATTACAATATTCTTTAAATTCTCCCAATGAGCTTTCTAAGGATTCTAATTCTGGGTAAAAGGTTGCTACATTTAATAAATAACTATATATATCTAAAACTTCTCCATAAATGCCTACGGTATGAGGATATATTGTTGCTGTTTCTTTTTGAATAACTTTACAACTTTCACAATGTGTCATTAAGGAAGTAAAATATGAGCTAATCTCAAATAAAGGTCTTAACCTTGGCTCTACTAAATCTTTAGGTATTTCAATTTTTAACTTATGTTTTTCATCAGTCATTTTATCACTAAATAATAGTTAAGAATATTAGTATTTAAACCTTATCTTCTTTTCTCTTTTTTCCATTCTTCAGCTTTTCCTTTTTTAACAGCTGCTGAGCTTAAGAATGTGAATTCTTCTTCAGGAATTTCTAACATTCCTTTCAATGGGTCCATAAAATGTTCTCTGATTGTTACTTGTTGTCTTTTAATTTCTGGTCCTCCCTTTGGTAATCCAAAGAAATCTTCTGGCAATTCCTTTGTAGGAATATCTTTTTCTAAATATTTTTTAATCAATCTTATTGCTAAAACACTTTCCTGAACAGGACCACCTGCTGCTATTCGACCTGCTCTTTCGAATATTAGATAACCGTCTTTAAATCCTCTTTTTCTTAATTCTAAAAGTCTTTCATACAACCATATTTGTTGTTTAGAACCAAGAAATATAGGAACATGTGCAGGAGCATGAGGGGTTGGCCAACCCAAATGACATACTTTAATCCAAGAAGCTGAACCAAATGGTATTGATTTTATTTCTTCCACAGGATCAATATTTTGAGATAAAACATGCTCAAAATCAAAACAAACACCAACCCATTTTGATCCAATTGCCTTGCAAAGAAATATCATGTCTCTAGGTCTCATAAGACGATACAAACCTTCTAATCCACCACCACCCATCTGAGTTTCAAATATGAAAAATAATTTATTTTTCTCCAAAATTTTTTTCGGATCTTTAAATCTCTTATCTTTAGGGTTAAAATGACCATATATGTATTTTGCAGAAACTGCAGGAACCCATGATTTACCAGCTCCTTGCATTGCTAATTTTGGTAAATTTTCATCTTTCAAAATTTTTCCAACTATGCTCATCCATAATGAATCTCTTTTATTTTGCATCCATTTTGCAACTATATAATATGCAACTCTTTCGGCACCATAAGAAAGTTCGGGTGATGCAACATATCTTTTCAGAGCTCTTATCATATTCTCTTTGGTTTCTTTTTTAACTTGTTTAATTTCTTCTTCACTAAGTTCTTTACCTCTTATTCTTCTTAGTTCTTGAAGTTCTCTTCTAACATATTCTTCAAATAAATCACCTCTATGATATCTAAAAACAATTTCACAAATAAATGGTTGAGTAAGTGCCCATTCAATTAATTTTGGGTTTTTACCAAGAAAATCTTCAAATGGTCTTCCCCAAGGATCAACTAATTTGCTTGGTGTCAAATGCATTCCTAGTCTAATAAATGGTGTTGTTTCTGAAGGGTGAATATTAACATACTCAGCACCAATTTTTGCACAACCATCTATATGCTGCAATAATCTTTGATGAGCATGAATATATTCTATTTCAATTGCAGAATCTAACATAGAAATTGGTTTTTCTGCTCCACCCATTGCATAGGATTCTCCATGAATCCCTATTCTTAATCCTAATTTTTTTATTTTCTCAACTTCTTTTTTCAAATCAGGCTCTTTAAATTCTGTTATTGATTCTATATCAACTTGTGTAAATGTAACTCCTTTTAGTGCTCCATAAAATGCTTTTTGAGGGACTGTTACATATTGAAGTTTTTCTGCAGCCTCAGCTGCCATGAACATTCCACTTGAAACACCTATTACATATCCCATTACTCTATCCCCATTTTTTGTTTTAAGAAATTTAACATTTCTAAGAAGTGTGACGCAGAAACCTTTAGATATTGTTTTGTTATTCTCTCTACAAGATCTCTTTCATAAGGACCAGGTTTCATTAACATTATTCCCTTTATTTTTGGTTTCTTTATTTTCTTAAAAGGTTTAACATATTTCTTACCAATAAATCTAAGGTCACTGAAAAATGTTTTTTTTCCTGGTTCTTTTCCAAATAATTCAGGATATTCTTCCTTTACAATTTCTTCTATTCCTCTTTCTTCTAGTTTGATTCCAAGTATTTCATCAATATATCTTTCTAATTCTCTTTCTCTACATTTTAATTCTAATATTTTTACCAAAAGAATGTTTTGTGTAATTTCAAAGGTTCTGATATAAAATGTTATATCTTCTAATTCTCCTACTTGTAATCTTGTTCCTAATCTCAAAATATCTATATCAAAGAATGTATAATATAATTCGGCAGGGTCTAATCTCATTTCTTTTTTCTTCCAAGCAGGTATTATCTCTTTTTCAACAATTTCATCTGCTACCTTTTTAACTTCTAAAGCAATTGAACCACATTTATTACATTTATTCACAACAGGATCAAAGTATGATTTACATTTATAACAATATTTTCTATCATTATTCAACCAAGGATAAAGAGCTGCTAAACCTTTATTCTTTTCCAAAATAAAATTTTCCCTAACATAATCATCATAGGGGTGTACAATAAAATCTCCTATAACTTCTGCAGCTGGTCTTCTTGGTTCCTTTGATTTTAGAGGTTTCCATGCCCATATCCTTATACCATTAGCAAAAGTAGATTGCCCAGTTATGTCAGCAAAGGATTTAAAAATTTTAGCCCTTAATTCTGGTTTTTCTCCTGCAAGTTTTGTCATTTTAAATCTAGAAATATAAGGTTTTAACCAATCTCTATACTCTTGGACTGTTCTCTTTCTTGCCTCGACCAAGCTCCTTAACGTGCTATATCTTTCCTTTGCAGCATCTCCAAATAGTTTCTTCCATTCTTTATATAATTTATTTTTCGTAGCAAGAATAACTGCTTCTGCTCTAGAAACATCTAATTTCTTTGCAATTTTTTCTGGTTCAACATCTTCGTCTTTTAATCTCATAAAATCATCAATAATTGTAGGCCATCTTGCAACAATTGATCTCATTGAAATTCCTTCGCCTGTATGAATATCAACTTGATCAATAAACATTGCTTTCAAGGAATGTTCATCTTTTTGAGAAAAGTAATTCATTATTTCTTTGTATTTTCTTAAATCATGATTTATTAATTCGTAGTCAGCAACAGCCTGTGCAGCAGATGTCAAACCAGTTTTTATTACTCCTTCTAACATTTGCTTGGTTGCCATTGTCCTTTCATAATATTCTCTATGAGCTGGTGTAACTTCTATCCATTCATCAACCTTTGCATGAAATAATCCCCATTTTGGTAATTGAAACATTAAAGAAAAATATATTTTAGATGCAGTTCCTGGTTGTCCAGTAAAATTCAAATTTATCATTCTATTACTTGCTGTTTCTTCACCAGGAGGTTTAGAAGGACCAATACACCAGAATAAACCTAGAGTAGGATCTTTAGAATTAATAGGAATACCAGGTTCTCCTCCGAATTCAAAAATTGGTTTATCAACCATTTTATCAACCAAATATAAGTAGAGTTAAGCCTAAGCCGAAAAAAACAATGCCAATTAAAATTCCTGCCATAGTCATTTCCGAACGTTGATATCTTACAATATCTGGAAAAAATCTTAAAATTAAAAATCCCAATACCATAAAGATAATACCAACTATTTTTAACAATACCATAAATTTAATTAGCTTATAACTTAATATAAAAGTATTTATTATAAAATAACATAATTATTAGTGATAAAAATGGTATGGGCAAGAACAAAGTTAATGATACATGATGATTTATTACATCCAAGAAAAAGAATAAAATTTAGTTTTTCCGGTCCACACCCAGAAAAATTTTATAAAGAACTTCCTGATTTGCTAGAAACAACTTTTAGAATAACAGAATTAAACATAGAAGAAAAAGAATTTCACTGGACAGGGGGTGATCCCCAAAAATTTAGTGTAAGATGGGAAATTCATAAAGATTTGGACAAATTTTCATACCTATGGTTAGAAATAAAATTAAAAGGAAAATCTTCCAAAGGGATTGGAAATGCAACGATAATAGTAGAAGGTGCAATAAGAACTGAATATCCACAAGACACATATTGGCAAAGAAGTATTTTTTACGAGTTTCTAAGAATGTTTTGGCATTCAACTTTTTATGCTTCTACCCGTGACAATTACATAAGAGAGGGTAGAAAATTACTAGGAGCTTTTATAGCTCATTTAAAAGAATTAACGAGGGGTTAGATGAGAGAAATAGAATATAAAGCTGATTTATTAGCACCATTACATGAAAAAATACTTGAATTTTCTTGCATTCATCCATCTAGAATTCTAGAGGTATTACCAGAATTTATAAAAGAAGATTTCAGAGTAACATCAACAAAGTTTTGGGAAGATGAAATAAAATGGGATGTAACAAAGGAACCGATAGAATTTTTTGGCTCTTGGCGAGGAAGAGATCCTAAAGATGAAAGAACAGATATTTGGGTTTTTGCAACAGCTCAAGGTGAACAAACATTAAAAACTAAAGAAGGTTGGGTTATAATAAAATTAAGAGGAATTATAACATCAAAGTTTCCTTATTCATGGCGTTGGGGGATTCATTGGGCATATATGAGACTTTATTACTCTAAACAAAGAAGATGGTATATGAAAGAAGGTAGAGAAAGATTAGATATGTTAGAAGACAGAATCAGAAAATATTTTGAAGTATTGAGGAAATAAAATGGCAATTTTAGATATTTTTAAAAAAAAGAAAAAAGAAGTTCCTTTGCCAGAAGAGGTTATATCTGAGCCTTTGCCAGAAGATTTGGAAAGATTCAGAATGAGGAGAGAACCTGAAAGAGAATACCCATCAATGGTTCCACCACCAGAACCTCTTCCTGAGTATGGAAGACCAGTTGAATTACCAAGACCAGAATTCAGGGCACCAGAGCCAGTTGCACCAACACCTGCTCCAGCAGCTGATAGAATTGAAATGATTCTTCAGAAATTAGAGACGATTGATACTAGATTAAAATTAATTGAGGAAAGATTAAGCAGATAATTTATCTTCTTCGCCTTTTTATTATTCTTCTTCGGATTATTCTTTTCTTTCTCTTTACTTTTCTAGGTTTTTTCTTAACTGTTCTTTTTCTTCTAGGTTTTTTCTTAACTTTTTTTGGTTTTCTTATAACTTTCATTTCTGGTTTCTTTTTGATCCTTCTTTCATAAGAGTATCCTTCTTCTCTAACCTTTTTCTCAACTTCATCTTCTATTCCTAGCTTTTCTACTAGTTCTTTAAAACGATTTCTTATTGTAACCTCTGTTACACCAATTGCATCAGCAATTTCTCTTTGGGTCCTTTTCTCACCTTCTAGAACAGCTGCTATATAAAGAGCAGCAGCTGCAACTCCTGTTGGTCCTTTTCCAGAAGTAGCTTCATGTTTCTTAGCTTCTCTTAAGAATCTAATAGCCTTTGCCTGAACCTTATCAGATAAACCAAGCATAGATGCAAATCTAGGAACATAATCTTGAGGAGGAGCAGGCAAAATTCTTAATCCTAATTCTCTAGCAATATATCTATAAGTTCTTCCTATTTCTCTTCTTTCAACTCCAGAAGCTTCTGCAATTTCTTCAAGGGTTCTTGGTGTTCCTAATTCTCTTGTAACAGCATATAATAATGCAGCAATAACAGATTCCATTGACCTTCCCCTTACTAATCCACGGTCAACAGCTTGCTCATATTTCTTAGCAACATCTTCATGAACCTTTCTTGGTAAACCTAAAAATGAAACTAGTCTTTGTAGTTCAGATAATGCAAATGATAAGTTTCTGTCCTTTGATTCAACTAATCTCTTTTGCCACTTTGTAAGTCTATAATATTGGGCTCTTTTTGTAGGGGTTACTTTAAATAATTCTCCTCTACCTCTACCAATTTCAGTTGTTAATCCTTTATCATGCTTTGTAAATGTTAATGGTGCTCCTGCCCTTGTTCTTTTTGATCTTTGTTCATCGTCAAAAGCTCTCCATTCAGGAGAAGAATCTATCATGCTTTCTTCTAAAACCAAACCACATCTACCACAAACCCTTTCTCCTCTAGATTCGTCTTCAAAAAAATGAACAGATCCACATTCAGGGCATTTAAAGGTTCTTTTTGATGATTTTAGAGCCATAATATCACTAATACATACCTTCTATAAAGATGTTAATAACTCTTGTGTTACTCCGTCTAATCTTCTATGAACAGGTTCGTAAAAAGGTTTACCTAGTTTGAATCCTAATTCATCATAATCTGGTAATCTATAATGTTCATATCTTCTATTCCAAACAAGAATAGGTACTCCATGATTTATTTGATAATATTCTTTCATAAATTCACTTACAAAAAACTGCAAATATGGAGAATCTGGAGTTAATTTCTTTGATGGTTTGTTTAATAAATCCTTTGATATATCATAAATTATTCTGTTGTAGCAAATTTGAGTAATTTCATGAACAATCTCTTTATTAATATTTGACATAGATAGAAATTCAATTTCTCCCCCATCTTTTTCAAGACATCTTATCATATGAAATACATTACCTTCTATGGTTTCATAGAAAAAATCTTCGTATTTCTCTATTTCTTCCATTGCATCTTCAAGAGGTTGTTTTTGAATTTTTTTCATGATTATTCACTATATCGTAGTAACATAACGTATTTAATAATTATATTGAACCTATATTTAAAGCTTTCGTTTAATAAATCAATCCTAGTAATAGGACTATACCTAGTATAATTAAAATTAAACCTGCTATTAAATGGAGGTATTTGATATTTCTTTCTCTCCAACCACTAGCTTTTTCAACAGAAGCAAAACCTCCATAAACTATCAATGTAACCGCTATCATAGGAATTACAAATATAAAATTATAATAAAGTAGCCATGTTATTATTTCTGCCCAAGATAATTCTTCTAATATTCCTCCTGTTATTAAATAAGGACCGATTGTACAAGGAAGTAAAAATAATGTTAAGAAAATTCCTATGAAAAATGAACCTAAAGGACTAGTTATATTCATTGCTATTCTCTGAACCTTTGGCCTCCAACTCATTGGAATTTCTAATGCAATTTTTCCTGGTCTTATATAATCTTTAACATTCCATAATCCTAATAAAATTGCAAATATTCCAAAAATTTTATAAAGAAATAATCTGATTTCACCCAAAACTCCTGTTAATGTTTTTAAAAAGTGAATTATAACAATTCCATAAAAAAAATAAGTTATGTAAACTGCAATTGTAAATGCAAAACCTGCCAGTAAAACTTTATTCTTATGTTTAGGATACCTAACAAAAATTATTGTTAAAATTATTATAAGAATTGCTAAAACACAAGGATTAACAGCATCAGCAGCTGCAAGTCCTGTTATAACAGGAATTGTTAGATCCATTACATAGCCTCAATAAAGCTTTTGTATTGCTCCTTTGTGAATAATCCTACATAAGCCTTACAATTTATAATAACTGTGGGAACATAATATGGGATTATTTTTAATTCATCTACTTTATTTCGACCTTCTTGTACTGCTAAATCATAAAATTCAAAATTCACATCCAACTCGTTATCAAGTTCTTCTAGAATTGGTACTGCAATTGCACAAGCCCCACAGCCAGTCTTGTATATTACTATGACGTTATTCTTTATTCCTCTATAACTACAAACATCATCCGGTATTATAACACCTGTTTTATCAATGGTAATAACATCATTTGAAACATTTATATTATTAACAGGAGTTATCATAGGGGGAATTATCCATATAATAAAAACCATTGCTATTATGAATATCCCCAATAAAATCAGATACTTATTCATACTATCAGTTTAGTTAAAATATAAAATTTAAAGCTTTCGGTTTAATTAGTTTTTATAAATTTGAAGTTATAATTAATTATATGTTACCTTTAGCTTCGATTGAAAGAATTGCAAGAAAAGCAGGAATTGAAAGGATATCTGCTAAAGCAATAAAAGAATTAGAAAAAACTATTTCTGAAATAGGTTTAGAGTTAGCAATGGAGGCTGCAACAGTTGCAAAGCATGCAAAAAGAAAAACCATTCTAAAACATGATATAAGGTTGATTGCTGGAAAAATTTAGAAATATTTATATCAAAGTTTAACATATTTAATTCATGGCAACTACTAAAACAGCTATTAAAAATCTAAAACCAGGTAAATTCTGTGTAATAGATGATGAACCCTGTAGGGTTTTATCTATCACAACTTCTGCTCCTGGAAAACATGGTGGAATGAAAGCAAGATTAGAAGCAATTGGAATTTTTGATAATAGAAAAAGAAGTATAGTTAAGCCAGCTTCAACTGAAATTGAAGTCCCGATTGTTGAAAAAAAGACAGGACAAGTTATTGCAATAATGGGAAATAATGCTCAGATAATGGATCTAGAGACTTATGAAACATTTGAAGCAAAAATTCCTAATGAATTAAAGGGAAAAATAAAGCAAGGTGGAGAAGTATCTTATTGGATTTTAATGGGAAGAAAAATGATTGTTGGAATTAAATAATTACTCATATCTTAATGCTTCTACTGGTTGTAATCTTGCAGCTTTTCTTGCAGGAAATATTCCTGATATTACTCCAACAAAAATTGAAAATATTAATGCAAATAAAGTTAATTCTGGGGTAAGTGTAGCCTTCATACTAATTCCCATAGGATTAGTATAACCTAAACTAGTTATTGCAATAGTAGCTAAAAAACCAAATAATATCCCTATTATACCACCTATTAGTCCAATTAGACCAGATTCAATTAAAAATAATTTAACAACTTCAGAATTTGTTGTTCCTAGTGCTTTCAATATACCAATTTCCCTTGTTCTTTCCATAACAGACATAAACATAGTATTCGCTATTCCAATTCCTCCTACTAACAAGGAAATAGCAGCTATACTTCCCCAAAAGAATGTCAAAAGGGTTGTTATTCTACTAACAGTATCTTCAACTGATTTAGTTGTAATTACTGTAAAATCTTGATCCTCTTCTTTTAGATGATGTGACAAGAGTAGTTTTTTCTTTATTTGATCAGCTATATATTCTGTATCAGCTTGATCAGAAAGTTTCACAACTATCTCAGCTATCTCATCTGACTCTAAAACTATGTCTCCTATTTGTTTTGGTATGATTACCATGGAATCAAAAGCACCAAAAAATCCTGCCTGTTTTAAAATCCCAACAACTCTAAATGTTTTCCCATTAATTTTTATTTGCCTATTCAATTCTATTGGTTCTTTGAAAACATCATAAGCAACCTTATTCCCTAAAACCGCAACATAACTATCTCCCTTAATTAAGGCCCTACCCTTTTCTATTTCAAAAAATTCAAACACATCAAAAATTTCAGGTTCAGCACTTGAAACTGTAGTTGAAGCAATTTGACCGCCATAAGAAACGTCAGCTGTTTCATAGTTATATCCGTCAACATAAACAACACCAGGAATACCCTTAATAGTTCTTATATCATTTTCTGTTAAATTACCAATTCTACTTTGTGTTAATCCTCCTCCAAATTGAACCTCTTCTAAAGCCTTGAAATGACCAGGTATTACACTTATAACATCAGCACCAAAAAAAGTTAGTTCTGATTCTATGCTACCCTTTATACCTTCTGCTAAAGAAATAAGTGTAACTACCGCAGCAACACCTATGATTATTCCTATTATTGTTAACCAACTTCTTAATCTTCTGTGTTTAAGATTCCTTATAGAGAATTTCAAAATATCATTAATCTTCATTTTTTCTTCCTCTTAATTTTGAAGAAAATTATTATAACAAATGCAACAATTATTATGAAAATAATGTACAACCAAATATTTGTAGATTGCGTTTCAATTACGATTCCTGTAGGTAATTCAATGGGAGTTTCTTTTTGAACAGTATGTCTATTACCATTTGTATCTGTATATGAAATTTCTGTTAATAAATTTCCCTTTGTAACATTTCCTTCAGAAGCTATTTTGAAATCTGCAATTGTGTAATCTCCAGAATTTAAATTTCCTAAAAATACTGTAGATGTTCCAATTGTATAAAAAGTATCTTGTTCAGGAATAGAAATAGAAACAGCTATTGCTGGATTAATACCAATATTTGCTACTGATAAAGATGTCATCTCATTGGTCGATTGGAAACTAACCTCAAAATTTGTAAAAACATCTTTAACATCAACAATTGCAAAACTACTGAAATCTCTGCAAGCGCTATTTTCACAAGATTTTATTTTGAATTGAATATTATAATAACCTTCTGGGGTTTCTGGAGGTACAGAAAACCTAAAAACTGTATAAGTACTTTTTGCTGCTTCCAAACCACCTATTCCTTCTGCTGAAAAAATTGTTTTAGAAACTAAAGGATTATCAATTGAATCTAATGTTACTACAACTTTGTCAGCAGTAACAGTACCTACATTTGTTATTGTTATTTGAACGAAACCATCCTCACCTGGAGCTATAGATGAAGGAGTAACATTTGTAGATACTTGTAATGCAGGAGCTGTAGCATAAGAATTGATTATTAATAAAAATGAAAATAATATTGAAAATAAAATAATTCTTTTCATAATATCACTTCTTCTCTTTTATTATTTTACCATCCCTTAAATAAATATTTCTCTTAGTTTTTGACGCTATTTGTGATTCATGAGTTATTATCACTACTGTTACCCCGTATTTTTTATTTAAGTTAATCAAAATATCTATTATTTCTTTTCCTGATTTAGTATCAAGATTTCCAGTTGGTTCATCAGCCAAAATTATATTAGGATTATTGGCAAGAGCTCTAGCAATTGCTACTCTTTGACTTTCTCCACCTGAAAGTTGAGAAGGTAGATGATCTGCTCTATCTTCTAAACCAACCATCTTCAGAAGTTTAAAAACATTTCTCTCTTTTTCTTTATTATCTAATTCTGCAACTATCATAGGTAATTCAATATTTTCCTTTGCTGTTAATGTAGGATACAAATTAAAAAATTGAAATATAAATCCTATGTTTTTACGTCTTAACTCTGCCAGTTGATCATCATTTAACTTAGAAATATCATAACCATTTAGAAAAACTTTACCTGATGTGGGTCTATCTAAACATCCCATAATATGAAGAAGCGTAGATTTTCCAGAACCACTAGGACCTATAACTGATACAAGCTCTTTTTTATTTATTTTTAGATTCACATCCCTTAATGCATGGACAGGAGTGGTGCCCATTTGATAAACTTTATTAACCTTTTTTAGTTCTATAATAGGTTTCATATTACCTTTTAAAACTGCAACTTATTTAAATATTTTTAATGAATGATGATTATGAAAGAAATAGAAAGTTTATTAAAATTGTATAATAAAAGAAAGAGTGATATTAAAAAATTTTTAAAAAATATTAAAAATAATGATGATTATATTCTGGGAGAATTATATTTTTGTTTACTAACTCCTCAATCAAAAGCTAAAAAATGTAGAGATATTGTAAATGAATTAAAATCTAAAAACTTATTATTTAATCCAAAATTAAAAGAGATTAAAAGAATATTAAAAGGGGCTGGACATAGATTTCCAAATAAAGCAGAATATATAGTAAAAGTAAATAAAAATTTCAAAGAAATAAAAAATAATTTAGAAAGAGATTGGTTAGTAAAAAATGTTAAAGGTTTTGGGATGAAGGAATCATCTCATTTCTTAAGAAATATTGGTTTTAGAAATGTAGCAATTCTCATAAAAATTATATTACCTCTTTATATTAATATTCAAAAACCAAT
>JBHIDO010000003.1:0-51766 GCA_046760145.1 Candidatus Aenigmatarchaeota archaeon | reverse complement strand
ATGGTGGCCAGCTGTTCAAAATTTTGCTGAAACAACCATTTCTCCTATAACAGATGTAGTTGGTCAAGCAACATCAGGGCTAGGAGATGCTTGGTTATTACTAACAAATCCGGCCGAATATTATAGGAGACAGACAGAAGCAGCTCAAGCAAGAGCATCTAGAGTTCAGACAGGAGGTTCTGTAAAATCTATAGAGGTTACTACATTTGATTTATTCTCAGATAAATTAGATCCTGATATTCCTTTGTTAGGTTATATAGAATTAGAAAATAAAGGAGAGTTTGATGCAGCTAATTTATGGATTTATGTATATGGAACATGGTTACCCGTAGAAGCAAAAACAGGAACAGAGCCAGAAACAGTTGGAATAATAGGAAAAATAACTTGTGGTGCAAACGGAATAAAACATGGTGAAAATACTGAGAAAGCATCATGTGAGTGGCAAGGTGGAATTTATCCAGATGAAATAAAGACAATTTCATTTAAATTTAGTAAGAATGAATGGGGAGAAGAATTACAGAAATGTATTGACAATGAAGGTAATGAGAAAGAATGTGAAACTGGTGATGCTTACAAACACGGAGGAGAATTTGTAAAGATAAATGCGGAATATAACTTTAGTTATAATGTTAATGTTTCAACTGGAAATAATATTGAAATATTAAATGAAAGTTTATATGATACTTTATTGCAAAATAGACAATTAGAAAGAAAATCATTTGAATCTAGATATTCAGGAGGTCCTGCTAAAGCAACTATATGGACACAGAAACAACCACTGAAAAATGGAGAAGAGTCATTAATTGTAGCTTCTATTTATAACCAAGGTAAAGGAGAAATTTCAGATATAAAATATTCTATTTATATTCCATCAGTTGCATTTGAACAAACATTTACCGAAGATGATATTTTGAGCGAAACATTTGATGAGGATTGCTCTGTTGAAGAAGTTGAAACGGGAACATTTGAAAATTATTACAACATAACGTGTGAGCATAGGGGTGTAGTTAAAAGTAGTGATGATGAGCCATTTAAAAGAGTCTCATTTTTAATAAAACCTCAAATCGGTAACATTGATAGGAAAACCATAACAATAGTTGGAACAGCAACTTATACTTATGAGGATTCAAAATCAAAGACCATTGAGATAGTATGGGGAAGACCAAGTTAATTTATATTTAAAAGATATAATAAAATTAGGAGATTTTGATGAAAAAATTTGTACTTGCAGGAATTCTAGCAGTGATATTTATATCTGGTTGTGTTGACTCAGATTTATTTCAGGGTTTGATTGGAGGCGAAGGACCAGAAACAACTGAATTACCTCCTGATATAATTGTGATCCAAAATACGAATATTATACCAACACCACCTATTGATGCAGAAGATCAATTTTCAATTTCTTTTGAAGTAAAGAATCAAGATGATTTAAAAGAAGTTGAAAATGTAAAAATTCAACTGTATGATTATGGTTTATGTGAACCTCGATTTTTAGAAGAAGGAGAAACAACTTATACAGAGGATATTGGAACACTTTACCCTGGACAAACAGAATTTATTGAATGGGAATTCCAAGCACCTTCAAATGATCAAATGGTCTACTTAAGTGTAAAATGTCCGATTAGATATAAGGTTAGTTATGATTTTACAACATATTCTCAGATTGATGTTGATGTTATTTCTCCTGAAGAATTGAAAAGATTACAAAGAACAGGTGAAACACCAACATTTACACCAACTCAAACTATTGGCAGAGGACCTTTAAAAATATATTTTGATTTTGGATCTTCAATGCCAATTAGAGCAAGTAATTATTCAGAGAAAAATTATACATTACCTATTTACATAACAGTAGAAGATAAAGGTTCAGGAATATATGGAAATATACCAAAAGATGCACTTAGTTTTAGTATACCTAGTGATTTTGTAGTTTCTAAGTGCGACAAATTTAGATATGATGAAGATAGTGGTCTTTACTTTAATAATAAAGAAATTCCAATGATTAAAAAGAAAACTCCTCAAATTAGGTGTTCATTCATAACTCCTAGTGTTGATAATGTTGTTGTTGAAAAAACATACTTCTTAACTGCCAATATTTCATATACTTATGATTTAAATCAGGAAAATGAAATTAAAGTAGAACCAACCCTTGGAGTATAGATTTATTTATTTAACTAATAATATTCTTTATGCGATATTTACTGTTTTTAATAATAGGAATAATAATAATTTCGTTATGTGTAGAAACAGATGTTTATGAGTCTTCTGTTATTTTTGAAGAAACAACAAACCCTGATTTATATTTAAAAGTTGAAGCAATTCCTTCTGTAGTTAAGTCTGGAAGAAATCTTGACATATTATTCGAAATAAATAACAAACAAGGTTATGATTTGAAAAATTTTAATTTAAACGTTTATGATCAATGTGTTTTTTCAGGAAATAATTCAAAATCATTTGATGAAATTAAAGCAAACAGAACAGAAAGATGGCATTGGAAATGGTTGACTGGAACAATGGAGTTTGAAAGAGATTGTGAAATAAGATTTAGAACAGAATTTGAAACAAAATTTTCTTTGTCTAAAGGAATAGCAGTTTTGCAAGAATCAGAATATTATCAAAGAGAGAGTGCAGGAACTTTACAAGATATTATTGTTCAAACTGATTCAACTGATAGTCCGGTTAAAATTTCTTTATCATTTTCAGAACCACATCCATTTTTAGATGAAGATAGTTTTTACATGTACATAGATTATACAAATGAAGAGAATGGGTATATTGAAAAATTAGAGTCATACAAAAAACTAAATGATTGGAAAGTTATAAAAGAAGGTTCACCAGAATCATCATATAACATATTTATTGGTTATGAGATTACTAATATTTCTTGGTATATAGAGGAGTCTTCCTATGGAAGTTATAAGATTCAATTTTATGGTCAAAATGATAAATTAATAAAAACTTATAATTCACCATGGTATGCAGGTGCAATTTCTCACAATTACTATAATGATTTTGGAAAAAAGACTTATGTTAAATATGCAAAATTAACTCTCCTACAAGGTGGTAATCCTAGATTAAATAAAAAAAATTCGTATGTTTCTTTAAGGCCTGTTTACTTTACAATTCCTAGCAACATAGAATATATTACTTGTAGTGATTATGAGAGAATAGGAAATACAATGTATTTGAAGAAAGATCTTAAATTTTTCAATAACAGGGCTTCAAGATCAACCTGTAATTTAAAAGTTAAAGCTTCCCAACCAATTGATATTCAGTCCATAACCTTAACTGCTAATTATAAATATATGCTTGATAATTCTATAACTGTAAAGGTGAAACCTAAATGAAATATATTTTAATTACATTAGTAGCAATTGTTTTGGTATTAGGATGTATTGGTGGAGAAGAAGCTCCCACACCAGTAGAAGGAAAGGGATTAGAAATAATAGAATTTGCTGCAGATCAATCTGAAGTTTATTCAGGAAGATCAGTGAGAATAACAATGGAGGTTGAGAATCAGGGTGGATATAAAACTGAAAATGAAACATCTTTAGTTTATCTAATCGGTTCAAATTTGAATTTAGATGATACAACAGGGTTTAGTTGGAATGCTACAAGTGAGGATGAAACATTATATAAGTATTTTAACAAAGATATGGATCCAGCTGATCCAGCAAGAGATATTCCAGCAGATAGAAAGAGATTTTCTTGGAGACTAAATGCACCAATTCTTCCACAAGGTCAGTCAAGAACAGATGATTTTATAGGAAGAATTTATTATGAATATAAAACAACTGCAAGAGGAACAGTATGGGTCTATTCAGAATCAGAATATGAGGCAGCAAGAACATCTGGAAAAGAAATAAAGAAATCAACATTTACACCAACACAAGGAACAATTTCAATTGAAGTCAGTGTGTCACCAGATCCACCTGTTTTGATAGAAGGTGAAGATACGTTCACAATGAGTATAAAATTAAGTAACATTGGTGGTGGAACAATCTATGATAGAGGTGCAATAGATTATGAAACACCATATCTTGGATTAACAATTGATGATTTGAATTGGGTAAACGTTGATGTTGAATCAAACGATTTAATAGTAACAGGTTGTACAGGAGATCAGGAAATGGTAGGTGGAAGAGATACAACATTAGTTTGTGATGTAACCTTAACACCACCAGCAACTGTAAAGGGATATTCAGCAGACATAACAGTTTCTTACGGTTATTACAAAGATAGTACAATTAGTGTAACAGCTTTAGGGAGATAGGAAACTGCTTAATCTTTTTTGAGGCAGTTTTCTAGAAATTTTCCCATTTAGAATTAATTTCCCATAAATCCCATCATAGCCTGGTTGGATTTTTAGTTTTCCTTTTCTATTTTTTATTATTATTTCTGCAATTTTTTCACCAACTATTAATTTTATCTTTTCCTTTTCTGTTTCTAATAAAATGTTTAATTCTGATCCAAATTCCTTTATTAACTTATTATATATTTCCCAGACTTTTTTTGTATAAACACCTGTATTATAAACAGTTGCAATTAATTCTGATAACGGAATTAATTTTTTAAAGGGAATTGCATTTTTAGGGACAAAATTTTCTTCTCGATCAGATAATTCTTCAACTCTATGCAAAACACCAATTGTTAATGTTCTTTTACAAACAGGACAAATATCATGGTATTTCAAAGATTCCTTTGGTTCTAAAAAAACATTACAATTTCTATGCCCGTCCCAATGATATTTTCCATATGAAGGATCAACTTCTATTGTGAATAGAAATTTTTTATTATCTTTTTGTTTTATTGCATTTATTATTTCTTTGTAATTCATTTTTGTATCAAAAACATTTGCTTCTCTTCCTAATCTCCAAGGCCAAGGGGAATGTGAATCAGAATTTGAAATTAATGCAAATTTATCTAAAGAAGATAATCTCCAATTCATTGCAGGATCAGAAGATAAACCAGTTTCTAATGCATAAATATGTTTTGTTTGATCTTGAAAACATTCTTTAACAGAATCAAATCCTGATTTACTTCCGAATATTGAGAACCAAGGGGTCCACGCATGTGCAGGAATTATCATTATATCTTTAGATATTTGTATTAAATTTTCAATAAGTTCTGGAACAGGAAATCCAAATATTGGTCTCCCATCATAATCAACCCTTCCTTTTGTTTTTAACCATTCTGTTATTTGTTCTGCAACTTCAAAATTTGGTGCAAGAATTACATTATGAATTTTTCTTATTTTTCCATCTTGTTGATAAATATTAGAGACTTCTGCTGTTAACATAAAGAAAATATCTTTGTATCGAAACAAGTTAGAGTTTTCAAATTCTCTTAAATTTCTTTTTAATTCTTCAAACCACAAAGGGTGTGTGAAGTCTCCTGTTCCAATTAAATTTAATCCTTTTATTTTTCCATATTTTTCAATTTGCTCTAAATTCATTTGATTAGAAGTTGCTCTTGAATAATGCGAATGTATATGCAAATCTGAAAATATTTTCATTTTTTCACAGCTTTGAAAATAATTTTATATGGTATTTTTTTCATTTTTTTATACGTGTAAGGTTCAACTTCTTTTTTAGATTTTTTAACAACTTCAGGCTCTATAAAATTTTCTATAACAAAACCATTATTTAAAAATAAATCAAAAAAATCTTGTATAGTTCTATGAAAACAATAGAAGGGGACTTTTATTTTTCCTCCTTTAAATTCCCATTTCCAATATCTTTTACCTCTTTTAAAATAATTTCCTATTAGAAAACATTTTTTTCCTTTATATTTCATCCAATTTCCAGATAAAAAAATAGGATGGTCAAGTGCTAATATAAAGATACCTTTCGGCTTTAGTATTTTATAAACTTCTTTGAAAACCCTTTTTAAATTTTCTATATATTGTAATGCATAGCTTGAGTAGACAATATCAAAGCTATTTTTTGGAAACATGTCTAATCTTTCTATATTCTTAATTAAGAAATTTACTTTAACTTTTTCTTTTTTTGCTAATTTTTTTGCAAATTCTATTTGTTTTTTTGAAAAATCAATGCCAGTAACAATTGCACCTTTTTTTGCAAGTATGATGGATTCTTGACCACCACCGCATCCTATATCCAAAATCCTTTTATTTTTAATGTTTTTTAGTAACATAATTTCATCAGCATCCATTTTCGGCCAGACATTATAATAGAATTCTTTTTGATAAATCTCAGATATTTTTTCCCAACTTTTCTTTAAACTAATTTTTTTCATTAAAATCACAATGTTAAACGTTTCCATTTCTCATTTTCTCTTTTCATTCTAACTAATTGTTCTGGATATGTAGATATAATTTCCATATTCCCCCATTTATAACCTAATAAACTTACTTCAAATGGATATGAAAAACCAGGATACCAAAATGATGTATAAGCAATATTATCTTTTGAATCAAAAAATGTAATCCCATTTGCTTTAAATCCATATTTTTTTCCAATTTCTTCATCTTTAGGCGTAAGAAATCTAAAATCAGTTAAGTGAGAATGCAAAAAACCAACTGTACTTTCTGTAAATAAATCTTTTATAGGTTCTATACTTATGCCTTGGGCATCCCCTTTAACTATTTTTGAATCTGAAACATACAATTTAAGATATTCACTAAAAATACTTTCCTCTACTTCGATATTTCCATATAAAACTGCACCAACTTCATTTTTAGGATTATTTACACATTCATCTAAAAACCTAGATAATAGAGAATAAGGTAAACTCATTTGAAGCCATTTATGCCTTCCCATAAAATCACATGGTGGGCCTGCCCGGATTTGAACCGGGAACCTCCCGCACGTCAAGCGGATGTCATAACCAGATTAGACCACAGGCCCCTAGAAGAATAATTAAAAATTAAAATATAAATTGGTGCGCCTGGCGGGAATCGAACCCGCACTAATATTTAAATAGTTTATACTGTTTAATATTCTAATGAAAGTAACGAAAGAAGTTATCGAACTTATACAACGAGGAGTATCTATTAATAACATAAGTAAACAAACAGGTTTTGCAAAATCAACAATTTATCATCATTATAAAAAAATCAAAGGAAAAAGGTTCAAAGAAATTAAATTAAACTTTAAAAATGAAAACGAGCTTGGAGAATTTTTAGGAATATTTTCCGGAGATGGTTACTTTAGAAAAGATAAGAATTACCATTATACAACTAGAATATACACAGGTTATTACGAAAGTGATTATGTAGAATACCTGAAAAGAAAATTACATATCTGGTTTAATAAAAAACCACAAATTTTTCATGTAAAATATGAAAATAGGATATCTTGTGTAGTATTTTCTTACGATTCGAAAAAAATTTACCTACTTTTAAAGAAATATCTAGATTGGGAAGGTAAAAAAGCTTATACAATTAAACTTAAAAAATTAGATCTTAATAACAAGGAATTTAACATAGGCTTTCTAAGAGGTTTAATTGATACAGATGGGAATTTTTATGCACCCAAAAGAAGAATTTCATTTGCTGCAGTTTCTGATAATTTAATAAGACAAGTTAATAAGATAATTGTAAACAATTGTAATCTACAACCAAAATATTTTGAATTAAAGAAAAATGGAAGAGCAAATTTACATACGTTAAGTCTTCATGGTAAACATGCTAAAAGTCTTATAAAACAGATAAAACCAAGCAATCCTAATAAATGCGCTGGTAGTCTAGCCTGGTAGGACATCAGCTTCCCAAGCTGAAAACCGGGGTTCAAATCCCCGTCAGCGCACTAATTAGCCGAAGATTCCACCCATTCCTTCAGCAGCAGTTTCTTCCTCTTTTTTAATTTCTTCCTTAGCTTTATTTAATTTTTCTTCAGAAATTTCTTCAACAAATTCTTTTATTAATTCTTTACATCTTTCAACCCCTTCTTCATTCCCATCAATTTTAAAGAAACTACCATCTTCTTCTATTCCCAAAGCTCTTGCATCTTTTATTAAAATACTTTGTCTGCTGGCTATGTCATCTTTTTTCAGAATTTCTTCTGCTTTTCTCACATTTTCTTTTTTAATAAATGTTATCCATTCCATTATTTCACCTATGAATGATACAAATTTAAACTTATTAAATTTGAGCCCCAGACCGGAATCGAACCGGTGTCAATCACTTACGAGGTGATTGCTTTACCACTAAGCTACTGGGGCATTATTTAAATCTTATTATTTTACTTAATAATAAATATATTTATAAATGAAAATATAATATTATTCTCTATGGGGTCTATAATACAAAATAAAAATGGTCGGTTAATTGATATTGAGAATATAAAAAGAATAAGTGATAGTATTCAATTAGTTCAACTATCAAATGGTTATTTAAAAGATATACTTGAATTAAAGAAAGGTGATAAATTAATATCTTTTACTAATAAAATTAATTGCACTACGGTTTCTTCTATAAAAAATAAAAAGTGTAAAAAATTTGTATTTTTGAAATTAAAGAATGGTTTCTTTATAATTGTCCCGGAAAATTTTGAGCTTGTAACAACAATAAATGCAGACATATTATGTAAAAAAGTAAGTGATTTGGAAGTTAATGATTTTGTAGCCACACCCAGGATATTCAAAACCACCTCAAAGAATATAACATTTGATCCGTGGTATTTTGATGACTTTTTATACGTCGTTGGTGTTAAAAAATGGTATTTGAGAGAATTAAATAAAATACTTAAAAAAAGAGATATTTTGTTAAAAGATATTGCAAAAGAGCTAGAAGTTGAATATTGGTTGGTCAGAAGAAATCCTTCTTCTAAAGATAGTATAAGCTATGGTTATCTCAAAAAATTTATAAAGAAATATCTTGACGAAAATAAAATCTATAAAATATTTAATTATTCTAAAGGATTGAAAAATGAAAAAAGCGCTAAAAAATTTGCGAAAATTCCCTTTGAATATAATGATGATTTAGCTTATCTTAATGCTGTTATGGTCGCAGAGGGGCACATAGTAAAAAATGAAAAGCAAGCTATACTTGAATTTTCAGACAAAAATTATACTAATGTATTAAAGGATATGTACTTCAATGTTCATGGATATCAACAAAATGGAACAAGAATAAATTTACCTGGTTTCTTAGCATATTTTTATCATAGATTTTTGGGTGTACCTAAAGGAAACAAATCAAAAATTGTTGAATTTCCACAATTAGCTTTGTTAAGTAAAAATAAGATAATGTTAAATGCACTACGAGGTGTAATTGACGGTGAAGGTAATGTAAGTGCTACAAATTATAGTATAACTATTACATCAAACAGTTTCAAGTTTATTTTAGGTCTTTCATCAGCTTTACTAAGAATAGGTGTATCTTCATCAATTAGAAAATCTAAAAAAGATAACACATGGATTTTATCTGTATCTAGAGGTAACATTGGTAGGTTAATTAAAAATATAAAATGTTTGAAACATCGTAAGAAAAATGAAGAGATGTTAAAGTTGAAAAAAATGAATTTTACAGAAAGAAGAATAATTCCAAATGTAGGAAGTTATTTGCGAAATTTAAGAAAAAAATTGAATATTCCTGCTAAACAACTTGCTTCTGATACTGGTTTAAGTAATATATATTCAATGGAGAAGAGTGGAAACTTTTCTTACGAAACTTTAATTAAACTTAACACTGTTCTTAAAGATAACAAAATAGATAAATTATTAAAGATTAAACTTAATTGGTGTAAGATTATTTATAAAAAAGAAATAAGAATTAATAATAGTTTTATTTTTCCAATAACAACAGGATTTTTCCTTTTGAATAACATATTGGTAAGATATAGAAAAAAAGGAGGTGTTTAAAAATCAAAGAGGCGATGTTTTTTAAGAAATTGAATGGAGGTATTGAGTGCAATTTATGTCCTAGGAATTGTAAAATTGCTTCAGATAATAGAGGGGTATGCGGAGTAAGGGAAAACAGAAATGGAAAATTGTATTCGTTAGTTTATGGGAAAATCGCATCTATGGCAGTAGATCCTATTGAGAAACTTTTATAGCAATAAGCTATAGAAGCTCGAAAAAACCATTATTTCATTTTGCACCAAGAACAAATTGTTTGTCAATATGTACAGTTGGTTGTAATTTAAAATGTATTTTTTGTCAGAATTGGGAAATTTCTCATCCAAAAGAAATTTTCGGTGAAAAAATGTCTCCAAAAGAAATTATAGAATTTAATAATAAGCATAATTCTCCTGGGATTGCTTATACATATACTGAACCAACAATTTTTTATGAATATGCTTATGATATAATGAAATTAGCAAAAAAGCAAGGATTGTATAATGTTTGGGTTTCTAATGGTTTCACAAATATTGAACCAATTAGAAAAATTGCAAAATATTTGGATGCAATAAATGTTGATATGAAAGGTGATATTAAATTTTATCAAAAATTATGTTCGATTCCTAATGAAGACCCAATAAAACAAGCATTAAAAGAATATAAGAAACAAAAGGTATGGATAGAAATTACAAATTTGATAATACCTGGATATAATGATAAGAAAGAACAAATTAAAAATCTGGTAGAATGGATAAAAAACAATTTAGGTCCAGATACTCCATTACATTTCTCAAGATTTTATCCTCATTATAAATTACTAAATGTAAAACCAACTCCTGTTCAAACTTTAGAGCAAGCAGTTAAAATAGCTAAAGAAAATGGAATGAATTATGTTTACTTAGGAAATGTCCCTGGTCATAAATATGAAAATACTTATTGCCCTGAATGTAATACAAGGGTTATTGAAAGATTTGGAATAAGTGTTTCAAAATTATCATTAAAATGTGAAAAGTGTGGAAAAGAAATTCCTATATTTGGTAAAGAATGGATAGTTAAAACCTAACAAAACAATAAACTTAAAACCTTTGAAGATTCAATAATTCAGTATGATATCAAAACAAGAAGCAGATGAAAAGGTAAATCAAGGATGGATAAGAACATGGATGATGTTTGAAGTTTTGGCTGTAAATGAAGAAGTAACTAGAAATTCATTAGAAAGCCTTATGAATAAACTTGAAAACGATGAAAGGATTAAATTATATAAAAAAGAATTCGGAAAGATTGATAAAGTTGAAAATCCACCTTTCAAAGATATAGAAACAGCATATTCATTAACATGTGAAATTGAATTAATATCAAAAAGATTAGATAATTTAGTTCAGATTGTTACAGAATATGGTCCTTCTGCAATTGAAATTTTTGAGCCTAAAGAATTAAAAGTAGAAGCTGGCGAAGCACAATCAATATTAAATAGTATTGCACAGGTTATGCATCAATTTGCAGCAGCTGGTGCAGGTGGAATAGTATTTATTAAAGAAAAAAAGTGATAGAATGAAAAAAATTTTATTTTCAATAATATTCTTAGTTTTTATATCTAACATTGCTTTAGCAGAAAATATCAATTATCTAGGTCTAGAAAATAGAATAACTGATTTTGGTATTCATTCTGTTATGACTATAGAATTTGAATATCCAAATACAAATAGGTTTGCAATTCCAATATTTGCTTCGTCAATAAGTAATTTTTCTTATACTACTGATTTTAATGGAGATTGTAAACTAGAAACAAGAACATATGGAGCAGATATTATTTGTGGTATATATGGTATCACAGAAGATAAGAGGAGTGTTACAGTTCAATATGATTATACTGGATTAATTGAAAAAACTGATGATAAATACAAGTTTATGCAGGATTTGTATATGCCAATGAATGTAAAGAGTTTATGGTATGAGATTATACTACCAGAGGGTATGATCCTAGTTAAAAACAGCACATCACCAAGTGGATGGGATACGACAACTGACGGTAGGAGAATTTTTGTATTCTGGAATTTAAAAAATATGACCAAAGGTGATACATTTTCACCTGTAATATATTATGAATCAGGAATAATCATTGAATCTCAGCTAATTTACATTATTCCAGCCTTAGTAATTCTAGTTGGAATAGTAATTTTCTTATGGAGAAGAAAAAGAGGAGTCCAAGTAGTCTTACCAGTATTAAAAGAAGATGAAAGAAAAATCTTTAAAGCTATTATGAAGCACGGAAGCGGTGTGAAACAGAAGATGATTGTTAAGGAAAGTAATTATTCTAAGGCAAAGGTATCAAAAGTATTAAAATCTTTAGAAGAAAGAGGGCTTGTTAGGCTTGAAAGGCTTGGTAGAACAAATAAGGTACATTTGGTGAGTAATTTTGAAAAAAAGAAGTAAAAGACCTTTAGAAACAATTAGAAGCCTTAAAAATATTTATTTTCTATTAATAAGATATTCAGAAACAATAATAGTTTACTTAATAAACTGTTTCTATAAAGTTTTATATTCTACCTTATAAATATATATCTAAGCAGGCGCCTCTAGAAATAATAATCTTTTTGGCGCGTAAGCGCATTTTTGGCGCCAAAGAGCGCACTCACCGCGCATAACAGGTAAATCCTGAACAAATGGAGGATAAAGATGCAGTTTAAAAAGATAGCTGCTATAACTGGAACAGCTCTTATGACAGGTTTAGCAATAGCTGGACCAGCATTAGCAAGTTCAGTCACAGCAATAAACAGCATCAGTGATCTAGTAAGTGTTACAGACTCTACTGTGAGCTTCCCAATATTCGTTGTTGGAGCAACTGCTAAAACAGCAGATGTAGCAGGAGCAGTTGGTGTAGCTGTTGCTTTAGCATCAGAAGCTAAGACAACAACTGCTGTTGAAGTGACAGGAGAAGCTGTTGATGGGGTTTTGAAAGATACAGTTGGAATTGGAACATCTAGTGGTGGTAATGCACTATCTAATGATATGCCAGCAAATGGTGTTTTGAAAACATTCCACTATACTGGATTGAAAGATGGTGTGATTTCTTGGAAGTCTGCTGACTATGATTATAGAGAAGAAGTAGACATTTCAAGACCTTTAATGAGACATTCCTTGACATTGTCAGGAGTTAATGGTACAGAGAAATTACAAATTTCTTCAAGCAAATACATAAAATATAGATATGTATTTGAAAAAGCCATTAACTTGTCAAGTGCAACATCTGCAGGAACCACCGGAACACTAACAAGTCCAGAATACACATATCCTATCAACATCGAATTATTGGGTAAGAAATTCGTAATAGTAGGTATTAGCTCATCACAAATTAAGGCTCTAAGTGGGTCTATTGGAACTGCAGACGCTACAACACCAGTTACATATGAAACATATTCAGTCTATGCAACTCAAGGTAGTAATGCAGCTTGGGCAAAGATAGTTATTAAAGACGCTGATGGAAACACTGTGGATACCATGATTATAGACCAGAATAATAGCAAAGATTCAAGTGCAACTGGTCTAACAGTCAAGGTAACCTCAGTAAGAGCATTAACTGATGGTACAGTTGTTGGAGTAGATTTAGTTGTAGGTCCGACCGGAACAACTGAAAAAAATTATGATGCCACAGCAGATGTGACATCTACTGGAACAGCAAGTGACAGGTTCCCAGGTGAAACAGAATGGGGTATACAATTTTCAGCTTCAGGTTGTTCAGATGGTTATATGGGTGCTAACAGCGCAATAGAAGTTATTTATAAACCATCAGCAACTCAATATCTAATAGCTGGAGAAAAGGTATCCCTACCAAACGACTATGGTGAACTTGGATTCTTGGGTTGGAATACAAACAAATTCGCAACAATAACAGTCAAGCCACTAGATTCCACAATTTCAGCATATAACTATAGTGATGACACCCAACCATTCTCTGAATTAACTGGATTTGAAATTACATCAGATGTAACTGGATCAATTGGAACACCAGCTGGTAATTGGTTTGACAAAGCTTACATACTCTTTAACAAATCTTTCACCTCTGGTACTGAAACAGCACATCCAGTAATGATAGGTTTCTATGACTCTTCAAAACAGAAGATCATAGTAAACGGAACATTTGTTGCTATTAACAAATCTACCTCAGGAGAGTATGCAAGCAAGTACATAGGTTCACTTCTTGCAACCGATAACGTAACCTATGGATTCGAGTTGAACTATGGAAGTGTAGGTGAACAAAGTTACTGGCTAAATGTGTCTATTGGAGCTCAAACTCCTATAGCAGATCAAATAAAAGCTGGTAAGAGCTCATTGACAATTGTCATGGACTTCAAGAACAAGTCTTCGTGGACATCGGAAGAAGGTCCAACCTTTGCTCTAGGAACCGAAGGAACAGCACAAGTCAATGATGTCAATGTGACAACAGAAGGTACTGGAAGTCAAGGAGCTGGTAAAAAGGCTCAAGAAATAGTAGATGATTCAGGAATTTTGTTACAAGATCCTGAGTCAAATGCAGGTTCAGACAAAGTAGTCTTCAAAATACCTTCAAAAGACTTGAAAGCTAAGGTCTACTTTGGTAAGATTACAGGAGCCGCAACAACTGGAACATCTGAACAAGTCTTGAAAGTCACATCAGACATTGTAAAGTTGGACTCAGAAATAACCGACACAGACAAAACCTCAAACGATTTGATCCTAGTTGGTGGACCATGTGTCAACACTCTTGTAGCAAGTTTAGCAACTGATGGTAAGTTCCCATACACATGTGACACTTGGCCAGCAAGAAACTTTGGAAGAATACAACTAATCTCTGGTGCATTCGCTGATGGGTACACAGCATTGGTTATTGCTGGAACAAGAGCTGAAGATACAGATTTAGCAGCTAGAATCGTTCAAACAGAAACAGGTTTGTCTGACAAGACTGGATCTGCAGTAGAAGTAACATCATTCTCAGCTGCAGGTGTAACAGCAGTCTAAAACACCCAAAACCCAGTAATTCAGTTCCCCCTTTTTTTCTTTTATTTTATAAAACCAGAGGTAAGTATATGAAAAAATTATTAACAATGTTATTAGTAGTAGTGATTAGTGGTTGTATTGCAAGCACTACTAATTATGTTATGATAAATCCTTACACGGTTAAATTTGCTAATGTTACCCTTCATTTTCGTTCTAATTTAAATGAAGCTAAAAAAATTCCTGTTTATCCAAATGAACAAGCTTTAAAAGATGTTTTACTAGATCAATATGTTAGAAAAATAGGAATTGCATATATTTCAAATGAATCAGAAAATCCTTTTTATTATGTAACATCATATGAATTAGCATATAAATTGACAATTATAAATAAGTATTATTTTAGAAAAGCTAAACCAGTAAGTTCTTACTCTATTAACAATACAGAAGAACCTTATAATGTTTCAGTTAGACACATACCTATTATATTATTATTAGGCCCTTCTCATGCAAATCAAACTGCTATTACAGTTAAAGATTATGTAATAACAGTAGAAGGTTTAAGTTTTGAAGAAATAGATAGAAAATATACTGACTTAGATTTAGCTGCTGATAAATTGTTATTAACTTTGATGGAATAACTTATATGGTAGGAAAAATATATTTTTAGTGATAAAATGATTTACAATTTTATTTTACCTATAGCAATTATAATTTTAGCAGTTGCAATTTTTTGGTTGACACTATATATAATTTTTAGAAAGAAAATAAACAAAAAACCTGAATTTAAAAATTACTTTCCTTTTTTAAGTGTAATAATAGCAGCATACAATGAAGAAAAAAACATAAAAAACACTTTAAATTCTATTTTCAAGTCTAATTATCCTAAGAAAAAGATGGAAGTAATTGTTGTTGATGATGGTTCAACAGATAAGACTTCTGAAATTGTTAAAAAATTTCCTGTAAAGTTAATAAAATATAAACCAAATAAGGGAAAAGTTTTTGCACTAAATAAAGGTCTTTCTAAAGCAAAAGGTGAAATAATTGTAACATTAGACGCAGACACTGAATTAGAATCAAATGCTTTAAAATTATTATCTCAACACTTTAAAGATGAAAGAGTTGGAGCTGTAGCAGGAATATATAAATCAAAGAATACTTTTTCATGGAAAGATATTCCAAATTTTTTGCTTGAAAAGATACAGTCTTTAGAATATTTAGGATTTGCATTAGTTAGAAAACAACAAGAAATGTTAGATTCTATATTGGTTGTTCCAGGAGCTGTAGCAGCTTATAAAAAAGAAGTTCTGATAAAGGTTGGTGGTTTTGATGATGA
This sequence comes from Candidatus Aenigmatarchaeota archaeon, assembly GCA_046760145.1. GTDB lineage: Archaea > Aenigmatarchaeota > Aenigmatarchaeia > Aenigmatarchaeales > Aenigmatarchaeaceae > JBHIDO01. Next base: position 35,655 of record JBHIDO010000003.1, on the reverse strand, counting down.
TACTTTAATAGAAGACTATGATATGACATTAAAAATTCATAAGGCAGGCTACAAAGTTAAATGTGATAAATATGCACTAGGATGGATAAGAGCTCCTAGTAATTTATCATCATTTATCAGGCAAAGAACAAGGTGGTATAGAGGAGGGTTACAAGTGTTAAGAAAACATTTAGACATGTTTTCAACAAAATTTGGAGCTGTAACCTTTGTTTGGTCCCTTGAAATATTAGGTATGTTATTACAATTATTTGTTTTTGGAGTTGTAATATTTAAAATTATTCAAGAATTTATTTATTTTTCTCTTCCAGAAATCTTATTAAAATTAAAAATTTGGCTAATGAACATATTATCATTAAATTTTGATTATTTCACTTTAGTTTTTTTATTCACATTATTTTTAACTTCTTTAGGAATTATTAATATGATAATTTCAATAAAATTAACCAATGACTCAAAGAAAAAATTATTATTATATCCTTTAATGACAATTTATAGTAGTTTCTTAGTTTTGATATTTATGAAATCTATTTTTCAAGAGTTATTTAACATGAAAAGAACTTGGTAATTATAAACTAATTGTTAAGAAGTCTCTAATTCCTAATGCTAAACCTAGAATTAATATTATTATTTTCAAATAATTCTTAAAGAATTGATCTTCTTTTGATTTATCTATAACATACAAAACAACCCAAACAACTATTATTTTCAATGGGAACATTATCCAAGGGCCAAACATATCAATTAAAAAGCTTGGTAATACATGTTGTTCATAATATCCAAAAAATGTTAATGCAGTAAAAGTAGAACTTGCATCAAATAAATGAGAGGTTATTATTCCTGAATTTTCTAACGAAAGTAATTTAGGTTTGATATAATGAATTCCAAAAAATATTGCAGCCCATATTCCAGTTAAAATAAGAATGAAGCCAAATGAAAATAAATTTGTTATAGAAGTTAATGTTAAATTATAACTTAAAAACAAAGCTCCTATCACTAACATGGTTTTATGATATTGTATTTTAAATTTCTTTTGAAGAAATAATCCAAATAATAAAGAAAATAGTGTTATTGTAAATATGAAAAAATAAATTGGTGGTGAGCAAAATAATTTTCCTGTATATATTCCTAAGTTATGATCTCTTAAGGCACGGGTCCAACCACCATATATTATGAAAGGCAAAATTGCTATAAAGAATTTTTTATCAACTTTAATTTTTAGATATTTAAGCAATTTATATGTTCCATATGCAATTGCAATTAATATTATTCCATAAACTAAAGTTGCTTCTAAAGTGTAATAATGACACAAAGGGTTTAGGAATTTTTCAGCAAACCAATCCATTATAACAACCTTAATTTACTAGTAATTTTGTCAATTTTTTTATCACTTGCAGGCCCAATCCCTAAACAAGTTATAGAACCAGGTTTAATTTGAGTTAATCCCATATCTCTTATTAATTCACATGGTAATTTTTCTTTTTTAGCTTGTTTATGTAAACTCTTTAATTCTCTTAAACTAGAAACCTTAAGAATTATTTTCTTCATACCTTCATCTATCCATCTTTTTTTATATCTTGATTTTAAAAAAGAAGCAATAGATGCATGAGCAACTTGTGAGGCTATTTTACCTTTACCCATTCTAAGGTCAGTTCTTACAATTATGGCTTGTTTCATAAAATAAATTATAGCTTCTTATAAATATCTTTGATTTTATTTTCAAGATTTAACAAATAATCTAAAGTAGGTTTTTCAATTGGTTTATAATTATCAAGTATTTTCTTAATTATTTTTGGTATACCTAGGAATTTTACTTTCCCATCCAAAAATAAATCAGTTGCAATATCACCTGCATAGTAAAATGCTGCAGGCATGCTTCCTCCAATTTTTAATGATTCATAACCATATTGTAAGCAAGGGAAGATTTCTAAATCTGGTTTTTCAAATGTTAATTTTTTTTCTTTAAATAAATCTACTCTTTCAAAATCATTTTCAAATCTTTCAGGACTTAATGCCCATGCTATTGCATATTTTGTTGATGGTAACCAAGCACTATATTGTTCAGTTCCATCTATGTATCGTACACCTGCATGGATTATTGCTTCTGGATGTACAAATGTTTCAATTTTTTCCGGACTATCTAATTCAAATAAATAATATATTGAAATCACTTCATGTGCTTTGTTTAATAATAAAGCTGATTCCATGGATATTTTAGGACCCATTCTAAACTTTGGATGATTAAGAGCTTCTTCAACTGTAACATCTTTTAATTCTTTTTTTGTTTTTCCTCTAAATGGTCCACCAGAGCAACTCAATAAAATTTTTTCCACATTACTTGTATATTCTTTACTTCTTCCGCCTAATATTTGATAAATTCCAGCTGGTTCATCATCTAAAGGAATAATATCTACACCTCTTTTATCAGATTCTTTTGTTATAATTTCTCCAGCAACAACTAGACTTTCTTTATTTGCAAGATAAATTGTTTTATTATTTTTAATTGCTTCATAAGTAGGTTTTATTCCTATTGATCCAGTTAAACTTGTAATAACACCATCAGCGCTAGGATAAATAGCAGCTTCTATTAGTCCTTCTTCTCCAGAAAGAACTTCTATTCCAATATGATTCTTTCTTAACATTGTTTTTAATTCTTTAGAAGCACCTTCATTATAAACATGAACCATTTCTGGTTCGTATTTTTCTATTTGTTCTTTGAATTTTTCTAGATTACGTCCATAACAAGATAAAACATCAATTTTATATTTATCTGGATTTTGATCAATTACTTCTAAAACTTGATCACCCACTGAACCAGTTGATCCTAAGATTGATAATCTCTTAATCATGCTTAGAGTATTAAAGGAAAGATATTTATATTTGAATTTTTCGAATTAAGATACAATGAATTTACCTAATAAACTAACATTATTAAGGATAATTTTAATTCCATTTATCTTATTTTTTCTGTATATAGATAATTTTTATACGAGACTTTTTGCATTGGTATTATTTATTATAGCAGTAATAACTGACATATTAGATGGAATAATAGCTAAAAAAAGAAAGCTGAAAACAAAGTTTGGAAATTATATGGATCCTATTGCTGATAAAATACTTGTTGGAGCCTTATTTATTGTTTTTACAGAATTAGGTTTGGTTCCTGCATGGATGACTATTATTATTATTTCTAGAGAATTCATAATATCAGGAATAAGAAGTTTTGCAGCATCTTATGGGAAAATAATTGATGCAAACATATGGGGAAAATCTAAAGCAGCTTCTCAAATGATAGTTATTGTAATTATCTTATTTTTTATTTTAATAGGTCCTGAAAATTATCTTGATATGATATATATTTTAGCATTAATAACAACAATTTTATCATTAATTTCTATATTAATTGTTATTAGAATGTATTATAAACAAAAAATATTTTAAAAAATTATTCCCATAGATGCTAAATAATTGAATAAAATTTCTCCTGAATAAATAAGAATTGTTAATTTTATTGATATTCCTATCAAGTAAAAGATATAGAATTTCTTTAGGTTCATACTTAAAGTTCCAGCAACTAATGTTAGCGGATCTCCTAAAAACGGAATAAATGGAACAAGCATAATAATCCATTGACCCCATTTATTAAACCATTTCTGAGCTTTTTTCTCTTTTTTAGGAGAACGCTTCACTAGAAAACTATGAATCCCTTTCAGACCAATGTAATAATTAATTGTTGCACCACAAATCCCTCCAATTAGGGCAATAATAAATACCAAAATAGGGTCATAAATACTTGTTGATAGAAAGATTGCTGGCTCTGGTGGGAAAGGAACTATTGTCGCAGAAAACATTGTAATTAAAAATAATCCTAAAAGTCCAAATTCATATATAAAGGATATTATGGTCATGCATTTACTTAGATGCTATAGATTATAAATGTTATTATTCCAGAAACTAAAATTCCTGCTATTAATTGGATTATACTATGTGCTTTCATTTTTAATCTTATTAAACATACAACTGGTATTAGAATCAAAGATATTATTGAATAGCCACCATAAACAAGATAAAGAGATAATGTTCCCATGGTTACTCCAGCTGAATGTAAACTAATCTTTGAGTAATAATTTATTAACAACAAAAATATCATTACAATAGAAAAAATCAAAGAATATTTAAACATCAACATATTATTTATTAAATAAAATAAAATTGTAGCAATAAAACCACCTAAAATCTTGAAACCATATAATTTTGGTCTCTTTTTTCTATCTGTAACATCCCAATCTGTGTAGCCATATTCCTTATAATAATATAATGGTAGAAATGGCATTACCAATAAGAATACAATTCCTATTATAATACTGTATATTGCTTCTACTTTGCTTATTTCTGAAAACAATGAAAATATAAAGGTTACGTAAATAGCCATAGCTGAAGAGGCTAATGCTGCGGATAATACCCTTGTAAAATCTATTTTCACCATGGTTCCCTCTTTATTCTTAGTTTATATCCTATCATGCATGATAACCTATGAATAATAGGAGTAATTATTAACATAATTAGTATCATCCAGATACTTATTTGAGTAAACATATAGGCAAATAATATAGCAAATATTACAAAATCTAGTTGATCCAACAAAAAGGCATTTTCGCCTCTTTTCATTCCTAATCTTCTTTTAATAAAACTTCCTATTAAATCTCCAACCAATGCTCCCAAAGCTATCATAAAACCAACAGACAGACTCATAAAAGGAAGTTCAAATCCAAATTGCATTGAATATATATTAAAACTAGGATACAAGTAACTTTCCAATGCTCCTACTAAAAATCCTGAAAATAAACCCAAAGCAAATCCTTCGAATGTTTTTCCATTACCTAAAATCCTATGTTTATTTAGTTTTTTACCAAAATCAATAGGATGTTTTCCTTTAGCTAATGGAGGAAAAACATTTGCTGCATAAGCTGGAAATAATATCCAGAATGAAAATATAAACTCCACCAATATATCAACCATGGAATCAGTTTAATGGGTTCTATATATAAGGTTAATGATTGATGCCTCCACTGAGCAAACTCATTTATTTCTAATCTCTTTTTCTTATTATATAAAGTTTTTTTAAGAAATTAAAAAACAATTCAGAAATCATATTCAATAAAAAAATTGGTATCTTAAATTCTGAAAAAATCATCAATAGCTTTTTTATCTTCTTCTTTTTTAATTAGCTTCTTTAATCTTTCCTTTATAATATCTAATTCTTTTCTTAATTGTGCTTCTTCTTTTTTATTAAGTCTCTTCCACTTCTTTCCTTTTTTCTTAAATGGCTCATCTTTTTCTCCAAACTTTTTCTCAAGCCATTCCCATTGTTTTTTTGTAAGTTTTATTTCTGATGCACCCATAATACTCCATTTAGGCTCTTTATTATCTCTCCTTTTTTTCATATGTTATAATTTTTTTAAGAAACTTAAAAGCTTAATTGAAACCCCTAAAATCATTAAATGATAAAATTAAATAGGCTTAAAAATACTAAGCAATATTATAGAATTATGGTATCGATTGATGATTTAAGAATTGCAATAATGACAGCATTAGCTTTAGCTGTTGCAACTACTGGAATTAGTATAGGTTTTTGGATTATGTTAGGAATTTTTGCTATAACATTCGCAAAGGATTTTTCTAATTTTATGTTATGTTCTAGATGTAAGGGAAGCGGTAAAAGAAAATGTGGTAATTGTTCAGATGGATATTTAAAATCAAAACCAAGAGTCTCACCAAGTTATAATTTAGAAAAAGAAGGCGAATCATATAAACTAAGAATTAACAATGTAAGTGTAACAAATGATAGTTTTGGAACAACAGCAAGGATACGCATACGAGTATTTCATAGACTTGGAGAAGTTTATCCTAAAAAATTGGGTGAATGGCTTTCAAATGATAAATTCGAAATAAAAGGATTTGATACAACAAAGATAATTGACAACCCAATTTACATAAAATTAGAGAATACAGAAAATGTAGAAAGAGTCTTAAAGAGAGATATTGATATCGGTAATATCAATGTCGAAAGTCGTTTGGTTGATGAAGAATTATTAGAAGAATGTGCAAGTTGTTCTGGTAGAGGTTATTTTGAATGTGAGAGATTTGACATAGGACTTAAAGATAGAAGTTTGGGTTGACATGAAATCTAATAAAAGAAGAAAGAAAGATTTATCACGAGCTCCAAAACCATATGAAGTAGTAAAAGATGCTCTTCAAATAGAAACAAATATCATGCTTACAAGTGTTATAATAGTTCTCGTATTAATACAAACAGCTCTTCTCAAAGATTATCCCCTGATTCGTGATATTCTCATTTTTGTGATAAGTATATTAATAGCTATCATAATTATTGATGCATTTATGAAACTTCGCAAATTTAAAAAAGAATGGGTAGACTGGGTTAAAAAAGGATATGATTATAAGAAATAAATTATTTTTTCATTTAATCACAAAATAGCAAACATCCTTGCACTTGCATCACTTGCTTTACTCATAAATTCTCTTTGTTTTAATATATTATCATCATAAGATTTTATTGAACTATCAGATTTCTCTATTAATGATTTATCTGGAAGACCTTTATCATAAGAATCTAAATAAAGTTTTCTATAACGTATTGCATTTAATAAATCACTTACCGCATTTTCCGAATATTTTTGAGACTCCCTTACATTATAAATGATTTCATCAGCATATTTCTTTGCATCACCAGTTAACAAAGTAGTAGAACCGGAAAAGTTTGATATTACATCACTTTCTTCATAAATTATTTCTTGAAGTTCTTTTGCTTTCTTTTCTTCTTCATCTAATAATAATTTCAGATTTGTCGTATTGAAAGGTTCTTTTTCATTCCATACTTTAAATAAGTTCTTATCCATGTCTATAATTTCTTTATTAATATTTTGAGACATTGTAGATAAATCCACAATTTTATCATAACTTTCGTATATCAAATTTACATTTGCAGTTCTGAAGAATTGTCCTGTAGGATTTTGAGCACACATAGAAACTAAAACAACAGCAATTAATGAGATTAATAACAGAGCTTTTTTCATAATTAAAATATGGCAGAATAAACTTAAATATTCAGAATATAATCTTTGAGAGTGGGACTAAGCCGATAATTGACGATATATATTTCGATGGAAAACAGTTCATAAGAAGGAATTAACCCTGTTTGAAGGGATTAGAAATAAGTGGGGATGCCCCCACTGAGATTTGAACTCAGATCTTAAGGTTCGCGACCTTATATGCTATCCAGGTTGCACCATGAGGGCATATTTAAATATTATTATCCTTTAAATGATTAAAATGAAATTAATATGCTCTACATGTGGAATAAATGTAACAGGACAAGAGGATTTTGTTAAATTTGATTGTCCAGAATGTGGAGAAACTGTTATAATAAGATGTAGAAAATGTAAGAAACTTTCTAATAAATATGTTTGTGAGAAATGCGGATTTGAGGGACCGTGATGAAATGGAAAAGAAAAAAGATAAAAAATATGAAATTCAAGCAGGATTAACTACAGAGTTTGGTAAACAGGTAAAATATCTTAGAAGCATTGATGAAAAGTTAAAGAACCTAGAGAATCTAGAGAAACTTCCAAAAAGGATAGCAGAAGAAATTGCTAAAAGTCGGGATTAAATGGGAGACGTAGCAATCACATTAAAAATAATGCCTGATTCTCCAGAAACTAATCTGGAAAACATAAAAGAAGAAATAGCTAAATTGGTTAAGATCCAGGATTCTAAGATAGAGCCAATTGCCTTTGGTTTAAAAGCTCTAAAAATATTGGTCATTACTCCTGATACTGGTGGGACAGAAGAATTAGAGGCTAAGATCAAGACTATAGATGGGATAGCTGAGGTAGAGGTTGAGTCTGTAACACTTGTATAAAACGATAGATTTATATACTACTTCTAGGTAATAATTATTATGGGACAAGAAATGATGACTATTACTAAGGTTAGTTTTGAAGACCCTTTAGCAAAGTCTTATCAAGAAAAACAAGATATAGGAGAACAAGTTGTAGATTTACCATCTTATAGAATGTATGCAACTCCAGTTAAAAGAAAAGTTGACGCTGATTCAGATCTTCCACCTAATATGTATATGTTAACTGGGCAATTCATAGCTGGTCTTAAGAGATCAGGCATTGGGTACAGACGTCTTTTTACAGAAAATGAATTAAAAGAAGTTGTTAGTAAAATTCAGAGTGGAGAAGACCCAGAAAAACTTTCTAAAGAACTAGATGCTGGGGATCGTATAGAAAGTCAGTATAACGATTTTATTAAAAATGCTTTAAGTGTACCTTCTGTAAAAGCACTTTATCCTGTTAAAACAACTGGAGTTCCAACTCATATGCTATTTAAGGTGCCCTTTAAGACTCATATGTCTTACGCTGATAACAACGGGACAAGAAGTGAATCAGTTTGGTTGGAATCATCAAATTTCCAAGATTTTGTTAGAAAGTATGATGCTATTATTTCTGATGCTCTTTTTATACCTAGACAAACACAAATTCCTGTTGATGAATTAGAAGAACCTATTACAGAATTGTGGTTTAATTCTACACCTTATACTACAGGCAATAATGATGTTGATTTTGCAAAATTAATTTCTAGTGTAATACAAGTCGTAAATATTTATGAACAACTAAATAGAACTAACGGTTTCCCAGAATCTATTTTAATTGAAGGTAAGGAATCAGAAAGAAAGCTTGCTATAAAAAGAATTTGGGAATCTGAGAGATCACTTAATCCGCCATGTTATTATACAACTGTTGAAACATACAATCCAAGCGTAAGTACATAACCTTTAAATACTTAAGGCAATATTCTTACTTTACAAAACAATGGAGGTTAAGACATGGTAGAATTCGAGACATTGGACATAAAAGAAATCAAGTTTGGAAATAATAAGTTCTTGGAAGTAGCTAGAAAGGTAGCTAAGACTGAACAAGGTGAAAATGAATTCATTTCAATTTCTAAAGGATTCATTACGCCAAATGGTCAAAAAAGATTCAAGAACGCATTGGGATTTCCAGCTGATAAGGAAATTATGAATGGATTAATAGGAGCTTTACAAGGTATAATGGAAACAGTTCCAGAAGAACCAACCAAAGCTGTAGAGGAAACTCCAGCAGCTAAAGAAGCTCCAAAGGAAACTGAAGAAGTTAGAGAAGAAGCTGCAGAATAGGATTAAATTTTTTTCCTTCCATGACAAATTTTGCAGCCCATATTATCCATACATTGGATACAAACCGTAGCACCACAAACTTTACAGGTTTGCGTAGCTACTTTTCCACAAGCTTGACAAAGTCCCATTTTCATAACATCACGGTAGTTTTAATTTTGATAAGAGATTAATATATTTATTTATTCTTTTAACCTCTTTTTCTAATATATTTAGAGTATTAATTACATTCTTATCTTTTACCTTTTTATATTTTTTAAATTGTTCTAAAGTATCATCAACACTTTTCTGAATTCTTATCAAAAATGCCTTTTTTAATCCTTCTAGTAGATCTCCTTGAATTTCTACATATAATTTTCTATCACCAGCCTTTTTAATTTTTTTAATCATTCCTAAAACTTCTAATAAATCAAGGCTTAAAGAAATGGTCGAAGTTGAATAACCAGTTTCTTTAGCTAATTCTTGTAAAGGTAACTTCTTTCCCTTTACTAACAAGGTTGCTATTATTCTTCCATGAATCTCAGAATAACCTATACTTGAAGCTATATTTGAAAAGGTTGAGTATATCTCCCTTTCTATCTCTTTCATAGAAAAATTTATATATTCATTAATATATAAACTTTTACAACTTTTAAAAAGTTTCAAATGATTAATATGAACGTTTTAAAAGAAACTCTTTCATTATGTCCCGAATGTTTAGAATTTCTAAAGGCTATCATTTTTGAAGAAGATAATAAAGTTTGGATTAAAAAAGAATGTAAAGAACATGATGAAATTATAGATTTATATTGGGGAGATTATGAGATGTATAAAAAGGCTGAAAAATTTGCTTATGATGGAAAAGGAGTTTCTAATCCAAACACCCAATTTAAAGAATGTCCAAAAAATTGTGGATTATGTAATGTCCATAAGTCTCATACTGCTTTGGGAAATATTGTCGTGACAAATCGTTGTGATTTACAATGTTGGTATTGTTTCTTTTATGCAAAGAAAATGGGTTATGTTTACGAACCTTCTTTAGAACAAATTAGAATGATGCTAAGAAAGATGAGACAAGAAAAACCAGTTCCTTGTAACGCGGTTCAGTTAACCGGAGGTGAACCTGCAATTAGAAGCGATATAATTGAAATTATAAAAATTGCAAGAGAAGAAGGTTATGATCACGTTCAATTAAATACCAATGGAATAAGATTGGCTAATGATCCTGAATTTGCAAGACAAGTTAGAGAAGCTGGTTCTAATACAGTTTACATGAGTTTTGACGGTGTAACAGAAAGAACTAATCCAAAAAATCACTGGGAGATGCCCAAAGCATTAGAAAATTGTAGAAAAGCTGGATTAGGTATTGTTTTAGTTCCTACTATTATTAATAATGTTAATGACCATGAAGTTGGAGACATATTAAAATTTGGAATAGAAAATATTGATATCGTGAGAAGTGTTAATTATCAACCAGTTTCTTTGGTGGGAAGAATTACAAAAGCAGATCTGAAAAAATATAGGATAACAATTCCAGATGTAATTAAAAAAATAGAAGAACAAACAAATGGTGAAATTAGAAAAGAAGATTTTTATCCTGTTCCAACTGTTATGCCATTAACTAAATTTATTGAAACTCTTTCTGGAAAACCAGAATACGCTTTGTCTACTCATTTTGCATGTGGGATGGCAACTTACATTTTTTTTGATAATGGTAAAATTATCCCATTACCTAGATTTTTTGATATAGAAGGATTGTTAGAATATTTAAAAGAAAAAACAGAAGAAATTAAATCTGGAAAATCTAAGGTTTTGACTTCTCTAAAAATTTTGTCAAAAATTGGAAGTTTTATTGATAAGGAAAAACAACCAAATGGATTAAACTTAACAAACTTATTAACTAATATTTTCAGAAAAAGAAATTATAATGCATTAGGAAAATTGCATCGTAAAAGTTTATTCATTGGAATGATGCACTTTATGGACCTATATAATTATGATATCGAAAGAGTAAAGAGATGTTGTATACATTATGCCCAGCCAGATGGGACAATTGTTCCATTTTGCGCATTTAATGTGATTCCACAATGGTATAGAGATAATATTCAAGAAAAATTTTCTTTACCAATTAAAGAGTGGGAAAATAAAACAGGAAGAAAATTAAAAGATGATTTTTATATTAGTACTTCAAATTAATTCTTATGGGAGTTCAATTTAAAGAAATTTTACCGAGAAAAGAAATTGGATTAAAAAATCTTTCAGGAAAGAAAATTGCAATTGATGCTTACAACTGGATTTATCAATTCTTATCAATAATAAGAGACAGGCAAACCGGCGAACCTTTAATGGATTCTAAAGGTAGGGTCACATCACATCTCTCAGGAATATTTTATAGAACAGCGAAACTAATGGAAGCTGGAATAAAACCAATTTATGTTTTTGATGGAAAACCACCTGATTTTAAGTTTGTTATTTCTGAGAGGATCGAAATTAGAAAACAAGCTAAGAAAAAGTGGAAAAAAGCATTAAAAAAAGGAGACTTGGAAGAGATAAGAAAATCAGCACAACAAGCATCAAGATTAACAGAAGATATGGTTGAAAATTCAAAAGAATTGCTAAAATATATGGGTTTACCAGCTATACAAGCTCCTTCTGAAGGAGAAGCGCAATGTGCTTTTTTATGCAAAAAGAAAAAGGTTTTTGCAACAGCTTCTCAAGATTTTGACTCATTATTATTTGGATCATCAAGATTAATTAGAAATTTATCAATAACAGGAAAAAGGAAATTACCTGGAAAGAATGTTTACATTGATATTAATCCAGAGATAATTGAATTAAAAGATGTTTTAAAGAAATTGAAAATAAACAGAAATCAGTTAATAATAATAGGAATATTAATTGGGACAGATTATAATCCTGGGATAAAGGGATTGGGGCCAAAAAAATCTTTGGAACTAGTTAAAAAAGAGAAAAATTTAAAAAATATTTTTAAAAAAATTGAATGGAATTCTAAAACTTCTCCAGAGAAAATTTATAATTTTTATTTGAAACCTCCTACAAAGGAAGTTGAATTAAAGTTTAAAAATATAAAATCAGAAAAAATTTTAAAATTATTAGTTGATGAATATGATTTTTCTCAAGATAGAATTGAAAAAGTTTTAAAAAATCTAAAAAAAGAGCAAACTTCTTTGGGAAGCTGGCTAAAATAGCATCATGACTTCTAATTTATTCTAAGTTACTAAATTTTTATCTTCGTCTTCTTCGTCTTCTTGTTCTTCTTCTAGTTGTTCGTCTTTTTCTAGTTCTTCGTCTTGTTGTCCTTCGTCTTGCAGTTTTTCTCCTAGTTGTTCGTCTTCTTCTAGTTACTCTTCTCCTTACTCTTCTTCTTGCAGTTCTTCTTGCTGGCATATGATCTGCTACTAGTGTTGATAATCTATTTAATGAGTTTGTAGATGTTACGATTAGTGCTGCAATTTTTCTGTTTATTGTCTCCATTCTTTTTTTATGGGCTCTTGTCAAACTTTCAAAAACATCTTTAGCTATTTCTCCTGTTCTATATCTTATTCTTTCTCTTTCATATTCTCTTGATAATGTTTCTATCTCTTCTTGTAATCTTCTTATTGTTTCTGCAGAAGATGATACATTTCTAAGATTTGCTTCAACTGTTCCTAATTCAATTTTTTTAACAGCCATTTAGGACCCTCCATTATTTTTCCTAATAATAAATATTATTAATTAACTATTTAAAACCATATTTTCCCCTTAATGGAACAAATGCAAATACTCCTAGGGATTTTCTTTCAATTTTCTTACCCCTTTTTATTATAAACATTTCTTGCATATAATAATTACCCACAGGGATTATCATTTTACCATTCATTTTTAATTGGTCTAATAAAGGTTTAGGAACATTAGGACAAGCACATGTAACAATAATTCTATCATAAGGAGCATATTTTTTAAGTCCTAAAGAACCATCTCCTTTAATTATGACAACATTCTTTATTCCAACTTTTTTTAGATTTATTTTTGCAATTTCTACTAATTCTGGAATTATATCTACTGTATAAACTTTTTTGCATAATTTTGATAGAATTGCTGCTTGCCAACCAGAACCAGCTCCTATTTCTAAAATTTTATGATTTTTTTTAACATCTAGTGCTTCTGTCATAACTATAACAGTAGATGGTTGTGAAATAGTTTGACCATATCCAATTGGTAATGGTATATCCTGATAAGCAAAGTTTTTCATTTTTTCTGGAACAAAATATTCTCTTGGAGTTTCTAGAATAACTTTCTCTAATTTTTTAGATTTTAAATGATCCTTTAATTTAAGTAATTCAACCAAATCCTCATTATTCATATAAATTTATTTGTTTTTTATAGATAATCAATTTATGCTTTAAGGAAAACATTAAATAAATGGAATTACAAGTGATATCATGGAAAAATTAAAAATACCTAAATTAACAAAAATGGACAAGATAGCAATAATAATTTTAATAATTTTTGTGATTTTGGTTACTATACCCATTTACTTACCTAAAGGAGAATGTGAAGTTACGAGACCAAGATATAAGTGTGCTTCTTTTAAAGATGTGATGATAGAGAATTGCCAATATTGGGCACAGTATGATTGTGATACATCTTCTGATATTAGTCTTGTTCAGATTGAGTGGTATATTAAAAATATGTGCGAATTTCAAAGTAAAAAACAAATATTAGATTGCTCTAATCTGAAATTAGCTTGTAATCAAATAACAGGAAGTCAAATTTGTCCTATCGAAGAGGTAGGATCAATTTTATGATTATTTTCTTCTTTTTATTAATTTTATTACTCTTTTTCTTCTCCTTTCCATCAAATACCTTTTTATGTATCTTCTTATTACATAAGCTACAAGTAATAATATAATAATAATTAAGATTAAATCAATTATTTCTATTCTTGGTGGTATTATAAATGAAACTTTTTTAGAATCTATTATCTCAGACTTTTCAATTAATCCCACATTTACAACGTATGGTCCAGGTTTTAATTCCTTAAATAAGTAAACTGTATAAGTTTGGTCAGGTAACAAAAAATTAATTAGAAACTTTTCCTGATGAACCTTTGCCAGAAAACTCTCAATAGAAATATCTAATAACAAATTAGATACATTGACATTTCCTAAGTTTTTAACCCTTACACCTAAAATAACAGTTTCATTTATATAAAAATATTGATGAGTTACATTTATTATTTTTACTTTTTTACATTCTGGAATTTCAAAACATAATAAACTTTCAACTTTTATTTGTCTACCATCAATCTTTTTCCAAACAACTATAACATTGTATAATCCTTGTGGCAAACTACATGTTGCAAGTCCCATATTTTCGGTCCATGAATAAGAAGATTTAGGGTTTAATGTAACAATTTTTTTAACAGATTTATAAGCTATATTCTCTTTTGATAGAATTGTGTATAATACGGTTTGTTGTATTTTCTCTGTTGGGTTGTTTATATTATAGTTAACGCCCATAGGCTCCTCTAGTTCTACTCTTGGTGGACAACTCACATCTAAACTAGGTGTTACATTTTCTATTTCTAGTGGAGGAAAACCAGGTACAACTACGCCAGGTGGTATTGATATTATGGTTATTGATTTATTATATTCAATTTTATTACCTGAACAATCTATTATTTGATTATCTTCTTCTTGAAAATAAAAAAGTCTTGATCGCATTATATAATCTCCTGGTAAAACACCCTCGAAGTCATTATAATAAGAATAATTATACCAACTATAAGCTGCTGTGTAAATATCATCATTTACCATCGTTTTAACTGTATTGCCTATAGAATCCACCAAATCTATTATTAAAGTTGCATTTAAAGGAAAACTACTATTATGATGAATATAAACTGTCATATTTGCTGTTTCTGGTGGTGTATAAGTATTTTTGTTAGTTGTTAATAACAAACTCGTATTATAACATTCTATAGTAACCCTTGAAATTACTGTTTCTTGTGCATAAACAATCACGATGAAGAATAAAATAAATAAAACAAACGGAAATATTATTTTTTTCATATCAACCAGCTATAGCAATATACCAAACAGTTCCATTACAAACTCCACTAACGCTAGGAATTTGTATTTTCCAAGGTAAACTTTTATTTGATGTTTCAGGTGTACCAGTTGGTGTTGTGGTTTTGTTTAAATCAAATCCTGTACAATAAGCTGATGTTGAAGTTTCAGTTAATTCTGCCATATTGTTATAATTTTGATTGTAATGTGTACAGTTATAACGTTCTTTTTCTGTTTGAATTTGTCCACTTACACTACAAATCATATCAGACCCGTTTAATTTCAAATCTATTTTTATATTACCATAATTTGTAACAGTATTATTTACATCTTCACTACTAGTTTCACCAGGACTCATTGATCCAAATTGTGTTGTTTCATTTACAGCTATTGCCAACAATTCATCTATATGGTTTGTATCATTATACCATCCTATTTCATTAAAGGAGTCATTTACTGTTAAATTACAATTCCACCTTGTTGAGACATTAGCATTATACCACACATAAAATTTACATTCAGCATAGATACTTTCCCCACTTCCCTCAAATAAATCACAACTATTGTTTGTATAATGCATGTTATTATCATCAGAATCATCCCATGAATAATCGTCATCAAAAAACTGGGCCCAGGCTTGATCTATATCCCAATAACCCTCTTCATCGTTAACTGTTCCGTTACAAGTGACAACTTCTTGATAACCTCCAATTAAAGTTATGTTATTAAGTGGTAATTCATCATCATCAACAAAAACATTACTAACAGAAGGTAAATGTTCAGTTACATTTATTACAATATTTTTTGATTCGTTCATTGTTGTTATATTCTTTCCACTACCTACACCTGTTTTGTTTGCAAAGAAAGTATGATCATTGAAGTTTGTTGTTGTAGAATCATTATTTGTTCTATTTTGATATACTAAGAATCTTTTATAACTTGTCCAACCACTACCATCTGTTATAAAATACGGTATCAAATCATAATATTCGGAATAGTTATAAGATGCAACAATACCCGAGACATTTCTTACATAAACATAAGCACCTTGTAAATCATGACCTGTTGCATTTATTGCATGAACACGACTTGACCAAGCAAATAGAACTTTACCATTTGTATTATTTTCCACTTCAGTTACATTTATTTTTAAATAAGACTCTACGCTTACTACACCATATCTGGAATTAAATGATATGTTATTATCATCTGTTATTGTATTATTACTATTGATATAAAATATTATACCATCATCATTATTATAAATTACATTCTTTTCGATTATGTTACCCTCGTTATCTTTTTTTAGATATATCCCATAATCATTATTATAAATTGTATTATTTTTTAAAGTATTATTATAATTTTCATATTCATAACCGTATATTCCTTCTTTGTTATTAAATATTTCATTATCTTCAATCGTGTTATTACTATTAGTAACATAGAGATAAATCCCATAAGTTTGGTTATATACTGTATTATTATTGACGTTGTTAAAATCAGCAAAATGTAATTGAATACCATATCTTGAGTGTGATATATTATTGTCAGATACAGTATTGTTATCAGCAATGTAAAGATAAATGCCGTCTGTATTATTGTATATTTTATTATATTTTACAGAATTATTTGCCAATCCCCATACACTTATACCATATCCTGTATTTCCTTCTGTATAATAGACAGTATTGTTAGTAATGTTTATAAATGATTTAATAGGATATTCTGGAGATGCCATATATGTTTGCCAAATACTAATACCATATTTTGTATGATTATAAACTGTATTATTAACTATGCTAAAATTATTCATTCCAAAACTACTTATTAAAATTACAGCGTATGTATTATTGTAAAATGTATTATTTTCTATTTCGTGACAACATGTACTACCTGACAATTGAATAGCCCAGTAATTAAATGAAAATGTATTATTTATAATCTCTGTATTATTTGTCCGAATTACTAATCCAGTTTTCAGATATGGGCTAGCATCGCTAAAACCACATTTATGTAATTCAGAATCTTTCATTTCAAATTTAGATCCAGATTTAACTATAAATGGGAAACGATAACTTGTATCATTACTTGTTATGTTAGATTGACTTCTTATTGTGAAATTACCATTATTGAAAACTGTTATGTTTTCATGTCCATTATGTGTTAAATTCAGTTTTAATGTTACATTTTTTAAGAAAGTCAAATTTCCATAAATAGTCAAATTTCCATCGAGGTATATTATTTTATCTTCACATACTATATTATCAGCTTCTGTTATATTCCAATTTCCAGATGCTGGAGGATCACATCCAATTATACTTAATGTTATGTTAACTTGTACGTTCTCAGTTACATTAACTTCTTCACTTCCTTCAACATAACCAGATTTCGTAGCATTGAAGGTATAATTTGTTTGAAAATATTTATTAGTTGCATTTTGCCAATATTCTTGAATAATTGTCCAGTTTGTGAAACCAGTTGCATTCGTGTAGTTCCACCACACATCTATATCAGAAACATTATAAGCTGTTACATTTGCATCTTGTATTGGATTGTTGGACGTATCAGTAACATTAGCTATGACATACCATTTCACAAATAATTCAGCTGTTGATCCTGGTTCGAAATTTGTTGCACTTTTATTAAAATCAACATTTACAAAAGTCAAATTTCCAGTTTCACTCAAATTAACGTCCCTAAGATTATTAACACTTATAAGAGTTGAATTATAGACTTCTGTACCAGTTGAATTTTCACTAAAGAAAGCATATGTGGTACTTCCGGTTGTTTTAATTGTATTGTTAATAAATAAAGAATTATTTGAATATTGTAGTATGTAAACTCCTTCAGAATTTCCTTCAATAGTATTATTTTTAAATGTATTATTACTACTCCAAAAATCAATAGCAACTCCATATTTATTATTTCCAGTAATTTCATTGTTTAAAAAAGTGTTATTATTTGCTAAATAAAAACCAATACCATTCACATTGTTATTAATTATGTTGTTATTTGATATATTATTATTTTCTGATGAATACATGTAAAATCCAGTAGAATCGCTAGTAAAATTATTGTATAGAAAAGTATTGTTATCTGAACCACCCATATATAATCCGTAGGCATTACCAGCATCTACATCATTATATGAGACAGTATTATTATCTGAAGATCTCATATCAATTCCTCTATAATTTGTACTAAAAATTTCATTACCTGAAATATTACTATTATTTGTATTAACATATATTCCTGTCCAACCTGAATCAATATCATTATCCAAAATATCGATGTTATTTGAAGAAGTTATGTTTAAGCCGTAATATACATTATTAATTGTATTATTTTTAATGATAATTTCATTAACATTTGTTACAGATAAACCCGGATAATCAGCGTGCCACCCAGCTTCACTTAAATAAGAATCATTCATCTGAAATGCAGTTGCACCAGAATTAATTTCAAATCTAAATTCTGCTGTTGCTGTATCACCATTAGTTATGTTAGAGCTTTTGTTAATAAACATAGAACCGTCTACAAAAATATTGTACTCTCCATCACTAGATCCGTTAACGTGTAAAGTAGTATTGATAAATCTTAAAGTTCCTCCAGAATTGACAGTTAAATTACCATTTAATGAAAAGTCTTCATTTTCACAAATAGTTTCACCAGTAATTGTCCAATCATCTGATCCATCGTAAGGATCAGAGCCAGTACAATAAAGTTCTTGAACAGTCACATAAAATGTTTCGGTTGAACCTGTATAATTCTGATCACCTGAAAAATTACCTGTAAACTTGAAGAAACCAACTTCATTCATTTTAGTATAATTCATTAATGGTTCATTAGAAGAGTCCCATAATTTCCAATTTCCATCAGAATAATTTGTCCATAATTCAACCGATCTTCCAGAAACATTGGTATAAACCGTGAAATTAACTGTTGCAGTTTCATTTACAGTTATGTTATCTCTAGAATCATTAAGATAAAGATAAGTTTCAGTACTACCTTTCTGAATAGTAAAGTTCCATACGTCAGATACATTCCATGCTCCTTGTGTATCATTAGCATAGGATTTCCAATAATAGAAACCAGCTGGCAAAACTTCTGAATAGTTATATATTGATCCTCCGTATGTCAGATTATCCATGGTACAGTTGTTTTGACAAGTAGACCAATTTCCTTCTATAAATACTGTATCAACATCTGTTTCAGAATCTTGCCATGTTACATTAAATTCAGATAATGTGTTTGGATCATATGTAGAAGGTGTATAAGATTGATTGTTAGACCATGTTGGTGGGGTGTTTGCTACGGTTACATCAAAGCACATTTGATTAGTAACATTTTCAGGATCAGTAGAATCATTAGCATAAATCTTCCAACATATTTTTCCTGATGATATAGATGTATTATTCCAAGTAAAATTCGTTAATTTCTCTGTATATGTTCTTAAAACCCTTGGTGAAGTATGATCTTTTCCATAAGAAACATTTAATTCTATGTAATCTGTTGCAATAAAACCTGATTCTGCTGCCGAGTAAATCTTTATGTTAATTCTTCCATCAATAACATAATTTGATATATTAACAGCATCATCAAATGTCACCATTAGGCTTACTTCGTTAGGACCTGAACTTTCAGAAGCAAGTGGATCTCCATAACTACTACCATCCCATATCCATAGTGTTGTCTTTCCACTGGGTTCTGCAGTATCTGATATTCCATTCCAAAGTATTTTTAGTTCCGTTATTGTTTCTTCACTTTCATTAATAGAAAAATTAAAATGATGGAAAGCATATTGTCCTGTTTGTACGGTATGATTTGCGTATTCTCCATCATCAATAGATATGTTATTATATTCATTTGTATCAAATTCATTTCCTACAGAATTCTCAGGTATTGAATATACTGATGAATTATTATAATAAGCATAGTTATTTCCTTCTCCTGAACCAGTAATTGTATAAGTTTTCGTTGTTATATCAGTATAATTTACCCAATTTGTGGTTTCATTTGTTGATAACCATGCCCAATCTAAATTATCTGAAGAGTCTGTCCAATTTGTCCAAAGATAATTTACGTCTCCAGAATTTATTTCATCATCACTTTGACCTTGATTATTCCATTGAGGAGGTAGTTGAATATTAATTCCCCATTGGTCAACATAAGAATCTGGAATGGGAATTCCATCCCATGGACCACCAGCAGAAATTACATATTGATCAAAATCAAAATATTTCCCTCTTGCGTAATCTTCACAAAATTCAACTTCATAAGTAATATTAGCCGTTCCTGAAACTTCAGAAACACTATAAATTGATACCGTTCCGTCATTGTTGTCATCACAATTCCATCCTGTACATGAAACTATGTATATATCTTTTACTGATATGTAATAACCATTATTACAATTGGCACCATATTCGATAGGGTCAGGAGCTTGACTAGTAGAATTACCAGCTTCATTAGAGCCCTCTGTATCAGCCGATTCATTAAATTGTAATTCAAATGTAAAGCTCCATGTATCAGGGCCAGTTGTATACCAATAAAATGAAATATTTTTTGTAACGCCTTCGGTAACATTATTTGGCGTACAGTAAGGATTTATAAATTCTTGACATGGTTCATATAATTCATCTAAAGCATTCTCTGGAAATTGATCTGCAACTATTATTAACCACCAATCTGATTTCATTTTATTTAAATCTGACCGAAAATAATATTTTATAGGAGGTTGTGGGGTTTCTTTTCTAGGACTTTTTATAATATACCATTTTTCAACATGATTTTTAATATCACCAACATACCATTCAATTTTGTTGTAAGTTTCATTATAAGGAACAATATTTCCACCATTAGC
Source organism: Candidatus Aenigmatarchaeota archaeon (assembly GCA_046760145.1). GTDB lineage: Archaea > Aenigmatarchaeota > Aenigmatarchaeia > Aenigmatarchaeales > Aenigmatarchaeaceae > JBHIDO01. The sequence continues at coordinate 14,501 of JBHIDO010000003.1, read as the reverse complement.
ATTCATGACAATCCAATCCTTGTGATAATAATCAGCAAATGTTGCACTATGTAGGGTACCATTAAAATCAGCAGAAATACTCATATTAACATTAGCTAATGGAGGCGCTTTATGTTTACCACATTTATGACATTGAGGGTCTCTGTCAAATTTTATTTCTAGTTTTGGTTTTTTACCAAAATAAATATAATATGTTTTTGTTGTTTTCTTCTTTAGAATTGCAGAACCTGTAATAGTGCTATTTTCATAACTAGAATTTGTTTGACTTTCATTTTTTAAAATCAAATCCACACATTCTGCCCAACGAATACCAGTTGTTTCATTTGTAATAACTTTATATTCTTTACAAGTTATGTTAGGATCACAGTTTTGTACAGATGTTATTGAATCACATTCATAATCTGTGGTTCCATCGCAATAATTAATTGTACATTCTTGTTGCCAATACTTTTCATTATTCAAATTATATTCAATACATTCTCCACATGTTGTTGGTGGACAGACTGGACAAGGTGCATAAATTAAATTTTCAAATACAATATCAGTTTCTATACATGTATTATTTACATAAACAGGATTTACAATCTCAAAATCTATATCTTGAATCCCATCTGTTACATAAATACCTTCTTTACAATCTTTTGGTTTATATTCATCAAAGATTATGTGTAATGTCATTTTTTCCATTGATTTATCTGCAATTACTTCTGTTTTATTTTCCCAATTCTCAGCCCATGCATATTCGCTAACAATTAATGCTGTATAAAAAGTCCCAGATAAAATTATTGCAGAAAATAAAACAATTACTATAATAATAGTGATAAAATAATAGTTTAACTTACCTGGAAAACTAATTTTTCTATGTATTATCTTAGGTTTCTTTATAATTTTTTTACGTTCTTTTAATTTTTTTTCTTGAATTCTTTTTTTAACACTCTCACTAATTTTTTTTCTATGTTCTTCTGACTTTTTCTTTCCTTTCATTTTTTCAGAAATCTTTTTCCTGTGTTTTTTTGGAAGCTTCTTTCCTTTATGACTTTCAGACAATTTTCTTCTTCTTTCTTCCCATTTTTCTGGATTTTTTCTTTTCCACTCTTCCCACTGCTTTTTTGTGAAAGCCACCTAAATCTACCTAAAAATATTATAATATAAATTCTAATTTCTACCATATAAATGAGGTAAGTAAAGCCATTTTAAGAATAGAGAATCCTTATTACCATTAAGACAGCAATTGATATAGCCATTAAATCTAATAAGAATATTAACAAATAATATTTTTTGTATAAACTACATTCTTCTGAAATATTTACAAATAATTCTCCCTCTAAACAGCCTTTTAACCCTATCATACCTGGATAAAATTTACAAACCATTATTGTTGTTCCATAAGAACCTTCTGATAATTCTATTGGAGGACTCACACTAAGTATTAACCTTTTTCCTATTTTTGGCAAAACATCAATTTCTTTATCTGATTTTATCCAAGTTAAATTTAATACATAAACAGAAAGAGTTTCTATTTGACTAGAATTTGTAGAAACGATATATTCGACATTTTTTGTTTCACCAGGAGCAACACAAATATTTTGTTTAACAGGAGAAATTCCAATTACAATACTTGCATAAGTAATTGTAGATGATAATAAAAGAAAAAATAAAATTAATAAAATAAGATATTTCATTTTTTCACTCTTTTTCTTTTTAATTTTTTAAATAACTCTGGCTTTCTTTTTCTTATAAAGTAAATTACTGCTATTATGATTATTATTACTATTACAATTCCTATAATGAATAATAAGCTTGCTGCTACATCAACAAATGCTTCTTTTTCATTTGAAACTTTTCCAGAAAACAAAACAGTTCCACGTAGGTTGTGTCTACCAAACATCCATGGTGTGAAATAAACAGTTAAATCTGAAGTTTCACCAAATAATATTTCTAATGTTTCACTTTCACTAACTCCTAATAATGTTCCACCCAAATAATCTTCTATTTTTAATTTTGCTTCAACAGGAACTTCTCCTGTGTTTTTGAATTTACCTGTTACTTTTAATAATTCCCCCATTGTTGCATTTCCTTTTACATTTAGTTCTAATAATTCACCCTTTATACTCAGAGTTCCTCTCGGAACAATCTCAAGATAATATTTCTGATCATGTTTCACTTCACTATTTAAATATGCAATAAGTCTTAATTTATAAACACCAACAGGAATACATTCTATTTGTGGTAAGTCAGGAGGAATTTTTATAGAAATATATTCTGTTCTTGTTGGCAAGATTTCTTTTCCAATGTGGTCAAATGATTTTAATATTTTTGTTTCTTCTTTATCTGAAATATCAATATGAAATGTAGGAGTTATTCTAACATTTCCAGTGTTTCTAATCCAAACAATAACTTGTATTGGTTTACATTCTTCTGCTTTTACAACACTAACCCTCTCAACAATATAATCCTTTATTTCAATGTCATTAATTTGCGCCTGTAAAGTTATTCCAACTGCAGATACTGCAACTGCACCTGCAAGTCCTCCTATTTCGCCTGGAGGTGGTGATGAAACAGCTATAACTGTTCCATTATAAATTCCATTTGGTTGATCAGAAGGAGGTTCTACCATTATTACAACTGTTTTTGCAGATTTTCCACTTATTGGAAAGGGTTCTGATGGGTCAAAACTTATCCAATTAGAAATCTCACCTTCTGCTCCAACTCTGACCATTATTTCTTGATCACCAGGATTACTGATAACTAAAGTTGCTTCTGCATAACCTCCTCTTAACATATTTGAGAAATGAATTCTTGCAGGGCTAGCTCCAATACCAAGAGCAAAAATAATATTTGAAATTATTAAAAAAGAAAATATTAGTGACACTAAAAATATTTTTTTCTTAAATAACATAATATAAATTTAAATTTCTGTATATAAAGCTTTAACCAGAAATTAGAATAATAATACACACTTACTATCTCCCATCAATAGCATTGAATGTTATATTACCTTCACAATATCCAGAAACAGATGGAACATGTAATTTCCATGGTAATTTTTTTGTCGAATCTGCTGGTGGTCCTTGAGGTGTAGTAGATTTGTACAAATCAAACCCTGTACAATTTACTGATGTTGAAGTTTCAGTTAATGGCGACATCTTACTCCAGCTATTAGTATAGGAAGTACAATTATAATGTAATTCTTGAACATCGATATAACCTGCACCACCACAATTACTTCCGCTCATATCTGTTCCATTTAATGCTAAATCCATTTGTATGTTTCCATAATTCCATACAGTATGATTAAGGTCTTCACAAACAGTATCAGGATTTTGGTCACATCCAGTACAACCTTGACAACCATAATCACCAACGTTCATATTCCCAAATTCTAATACTGAATCTACAGCTACTGCTAATAATTGAGATACATTTGATGTATTGGTACCAGAACCATTATAATTATCCGCATCAGTCACATTGATAGTACATATCCAGTTCAAATTAGAGGTTTCATTTGTATAATTTGCATTGTATCGCATCTCAAATGTACAGTTAAGATAGTGTGCTGTATCATTTTTTCTTGCCCCCCATGTACAATTTGCATTATAAGTCTCATTTGGAACAAAATAACACATGTTGTTATCCCATTCACTCTCTTGATTACATGACTGATAATTTGTATAATCTGTATCAAATATTGACGCATTTGCCCAACTTGTATTGAAATTAGCACCACCATTATCATCAACAACAGTTGCATTACACCAAACTGTTTTGTTACTACCACCATAAAGAACTATAACATTAGACCCACCATCATTAGGAGCATCTTCTAATAAAACATCTTCAACTACAGGTGCAGCCGCTCCAACACTAACATTGGACCAGCTCCAGTTCCATGCTGACCACAGTCCTGTGACAGAAGTAATAACAGATTCAAAATTCTGGTATAATAAAAATAATACCAGGATTACAACAATCACAACCAAAAGTGGAGTATATTTGCTCATGGGACCACTCTCACACTAGTTTTTACTATCATACCTGTAATACCAGTTGGCGTTTCGGTTATTTCTTTTACTATATTTTCTGTTATAACATTTGATTCTTCTGATACAAATGTTGATGAAACTATTACAAATAATAATATTATTACTATTAATATTAAAAAGAAATCGTAATTATCTAGTTTAAATTTTTTTGATATGTCGACCACCTATACGATATGATATTATTATTTTAAGTTAAATATATAAATCTTTATTATATGCTTAAAAAAATTTTATTTGTGATTTTGAGTGGAATAGCAGATGATTCTGAAGAAACAAGCCTACAATTAGCATTTAAACCAAATTTAGATATATTGACAAAAAATGGTTTTGCAGGCTTAATAGAAAATAACTTAGAACATATAGATTCGAGTTTGTCAACATTTGTTTTATTAGGATATTCTAAAGAAGATTATCCAGGAAGAGGATATTTGGAAGCTAGAGGAATTAACCTAAAACCTATACATGGAAATGTTTATTTAAGAGCAAATTTTGCAACTGTTAAGGATAAAGTTGAAGATAAGTTTAAAACCGGAGAATTTAAACCAGAATTGGTTGTGATTGATAGAAGAGCTGGAAGAGATAATTCTGGTTTATTTGAAATGTCAAAAAATATAAGAGAATTTTTTTTAAATGGAGTTAAAGTAAATTTCTATAAATCCTTAGGGTATAGAGGTGTTGTAGAAGTAAGTAGTGTTGATATTTCTCCTAATGTAACAGATTCTGATCCAATGGAAAATGGAAAAGAAGTATTAGAAATAAAACCATCTATTTATGATTCTGTTTCTGTCAAAACAGCTGCAGCATTAAATAAATTTGAAGAAGAAACTCATAAGATTTTAGAGAATCATCCTGCAAATAAGTTTAGAAAATTACCTGCAAATTATATTTTATTGAGAGGAGCTAGTTCTTATAGATATGTTAAATCATTTGAGAATAAATTTGGTTTAAAGGGGGCATGTGTAGCTGCAGCTCCTGTTATAAAGGGGATTTGTAGAACAATGGAAATGGAAGTTTTAGATGTTTCTGGTGCAACCGGTGATTTAAAAACAAACTTAGCAGAAAAAACCTTGAAAGCATTAGACATTTTAAATAAAAATCAAATTGTAATTCTTCATATAAAGGGTTGTGATGTTGCTGCACATGATAAAAAAATTGCTCTAAAGAGAATTTTTATTGAAAAAATAGATAGAGAGGTTTTCAGAAGAATTTTAGAATATGTAGATTTTGAAAAAACTTTATTAGTTGTAACATCAGATCACATTACTTCTACAAAAACAGGTATGCATGTTAAAGGAAAATTCCCATTTACTATTTATACAAAGGGAATTAGTCCAAACAAAATAGAAAGGTTTGATGAAGAAAGTTGCAAATTAGGACCTTTAATAGATATTAGAGATTTTATAGAAGAAATTTTAAAATTCATTTAATAGAAATCTTTAAATAGTTTTGAAGAACAATTAATTTTTACTTGGTGAGAACATGTCAGATTTTTAATTTCATTGGAACCTTGCTGAATAGGCGACTAGATGATGCTTTTTCTTTTTCACCGTTGAAATCATACTATCAAGTATGATTGCTGGATGAATTAAAACAAATTGAGTTATGACAGCAAATTCGTGCACATTACAATTAACATTGTAGTGGAAGGGTTGAAATGAAGTAATGAGAAATCCGAACACCTTTTGATTAAATGATAACAAGATGGTCAATTGAACTTCATGTTTATGAAACCAGCAGAGGTTGAGAAAAGGTCTAAGCAGGTAAACCATTTGGTGGATGGCTTGGCTTTTGAGACCGAAGAAGATCCTAGCAAGTTAGGAAAAGCTTGGGGTAGGCACAAGTAGCCTTTGAACCCAAGATCATTGAATGCGACTTCGTGCTAGCTTCGGCTAGCAATCCGAAAGGATAGGGAACCCGCTGGATTGAAGCATCTTAGTAAGCGGAGGAAAAGAAAGCAAACGCGATTCTGTGAATAAGGGCGACTAAAAGCAGAACAGGGCAAACCGAATGCTTGTAGAAATACAAGTAATATGTGGAACCTGAGCACAACTTCGCTGGTTGACTCGAAGTTATCTGGAAAGATACACCATAGATCGTGATAGTCGAGTAGAGGAAGACCAGAAAGTTGATTTCAGGAAAAGATTACTGTTCCTTGGATATGGAGCAGGAATATGCGAGGCACCAACTCGTAACCCTAAATATCTCAAAAGTCCGATAGTGAAGAAGTATGGTGACAGAAAGCTGAAAAGTATTCTTCACAGAAGATGAAAAGATCCTGAAACCAAATGGTAATAGTCATCCATGGCCTGAAAGGTGCTTTCCTGAAGGAAAATCACGCAAGTGATGTGTACTAGGGAGAGCTTACAGGGTTATGGAGTCCGTTTGGAAACACGGGGCAGGGAGTTTGTTTCTGTGGCGAGGTTAAGTTTTTAAAAACGAATCCGTAGCGAAAGCGACAAGCCCGCAAATTTGAGGGGCGTCCTTTGAAAGAGGGAGTAGTCACATGAACAAGACCAGAAAGCGCTCGATCTAATCCTTAGCAGGATGAAGCGTAGCGAAAGCTGCGTGGAGGTCCGATACCGATACTGAGCTGCAAATCGTTCGGGTGACTTGGGATTAGGGGTGAAAAGCCAATCGAGAGCGCTGATAGCTGGTTCCTTCCGAAATGTGTCTTAGCACAGCCTTACCAGAGATAACTGATGGGGTAAAGCACTGATTAGGAAGTTAAGGGAAGAAATTCCCGGCTTTCTTGTCAAACTAATAATCTGTCAGTATCTTAGAAGGTAGGAGTGAGGGCACTGGGGTAAGCTTAGTGTCCGAAAGGGGAACAACCCAGCCTAAGGTTAAGGTCCCTAAATACCAACTAAGTCACAAAAGTAGTGTCAGCCCTAAAACAGCAGGGCGGTTGGCTTAGAGGCAGCCATCCGTTAAACAACGCGTAACAGCGGACCTGTCGAGGACTGATGCGCTGAAGATGGACGGGAGTAAGTTGGTTACCGATACCTTAGATATCGAAAGATATAGCGTAGGAAGGCGTTCTGTGTGGGTAGAAGTGCCTGCGTAAGCAAGCATGGACCATGCAGAATTGAAAATCCTGCCAGTAGTAGCATCAAAGAGAGGTTGGAATCCTCTCCGCCTAAAGGGCAAGGGTTTCCCGGCAATGTCTATCAACCGGGAGTTAGTTGATCCTAACCCAGACCTTAACTGAATCTGGGGAAAGGGAAACAGGTTAATATTCCTGTACCACAAACATACGTGCGGCAACGCAAGTCTGATTGCAGACCCTTTGGAGATATGCTGACGTAAGTTAAATACTTAAATCCGGGAAGTTCTGTCAAAGAGAGAACCGGATAAAGGTATGAATAGCTTCTCTGTATAGGGGAGTTCAGCAAATTCCCAGAGGCCATGAAAATGCAATCAGAAAGGATTGTTTGTGATCATACCCAGAACCGATACAGGTGCCCCTTGCTGAGAAGGCAATGGTGTGTCAAGTTATACCAGCTTAGGGAATTCGGCAAATGGATGTAGAAGTTCGTCTAGTAAGTCTCGATTCAAGCCCCTAAAGAGTGGTTCAAAGAAAAGGAAGCAAGGATTTTATAGAAAAAATGACATTGTAGAACTTATTATTTTTTGTGGCAAACTTACTTCTAAATCAAATTGGATAAATAAATTTGATTCTGTAGGCGATTTGCAAAAATTTTTGTTGAAAAACATTTGAACTTTCTCCGTCCAGTCGAAATTAGACCCGTACCTTTGGTAGAAGGGTTGCCTATGTAGAGATACATAGGTCGCAGTGACAAGAGGAAGGCGACTGTTTAACAAACAGAAGGAGTTAAGTATTTAAGGTTTTATGAGGAATTCTGTTTATGGTAAAATACATGTTAGCTAAAGATGATGAAGTTATCACTATTACAAGTGATCCAGAAGAGATAAATGAATTAATAGCTATCAACCCAGAAGCTTCAATATACAGATTGGAAGAAATGTCTTTCGATTATTTTGAGACATCAGAATTAAAAGGAGCTAGAGCAAAAAGACATCTTGAAAAGATATTACCAGAAATTAAAGAATTTCCTTGTACTATATTGATAGATCCAAATAGTGGAAATTATGTTGTTGATAAGGGTAGTATAGAAACCCTGGACCATAAAGAACTTCTCGATAGATTTAGAGAAAAATCACCAACAGGTACTCCTTATATGTTTATGTTTGATGAAGAAGGAAAAAGATTTTATCATAGAGCTTAATTCTTTCTGGTTAAAAAACGTAGCCGAGTGCTAGGGAGAAATCCTTTGTATACTCGGTGAGGCCTGCCCAGTGCGAGTGTGTGAAAGCTGGTTTCAACCGGCTCAAGCCCTCGTAAACGGCGGCGGTAACTCTGACCGTCTTAAGGTGAATATGTTGCCTTAGTAAAATCTGGCTGTATGCTGGAATATCCTAAAGCTTCAAGTCCTAAGTAAGGAAAAATCTTGATGATATATGGACAACCAGCAGGAAACCGCAAGAGGTGATAAAATATGATGGATAAGAAGCTTCTGAGCAAGAAGCAATACCTAAACCATTACCTGGTAGGTTTCTCAGATGCAGAAGGTTGTTTTAGTATTTCCACAAAAAAACAAAAAGGTACTAGATTTGGTTGGGTGCTTGATCCATTATTTCAAGTAACACAACATAAAAACAGCCGAGAAGTTCTTGAACTTTTCAAAAAAGAACTTCATTGCGGAAGAATAATTGAGAAACCCGGACAAAAAAATATTCTTCTGTTCATAGTTGATAACAGAAGACAACTAAAAGAAAAAATAATTCCCTTCTTTGAAAAATACAAATTAATTGCAAAACAAAAAGACTTTGAAATATTTAAAGAAATAGTTAATGCATTAGAAAGAAAGGACCATTCAGACAAAAGAAAATTCATGCATATGGTTGAAAAGGTCTTTAAGATGAACCTTGAAGGGAAACAAAGGCGATACAAATTAAATCAAATAATAGATGAAATAAAGAAAGCGGGATCCTCAGAGACTATACGCCAGACATCATAAAAGTGATGAAGATATAGTCCGAACCTCATGGAGACATGAGGAGGTTTGTAGAAATGCAATCCCGCCTTCTAGAAACAGAAGGTCATAAAAGTAACAGATTGAGCGTAATCCCTTGTCGTTTAATTGACGACCCGCATGAATGGCTTAACGACTTTCCTGCTGTCCCGAGCTGGAGCTTGGCGAACCTGCTTTTCTGGTGAATAGGCCAGAGACCCTCAGTGGGAAGAGAAGACCCCGTGGAGCTCTGCTGCAGCCTGTCGCTGTTGTATGGTTATAGTTACATAGCGTAGTCAGGAGCTGTTATTCTAACACTTTCGGGTGTTAGATAAGCGCCAATGTAACACTGACTTTCTATGATTGTATGACTAACCCCGAAAGAGGGACACCGATTGGTAGGCAGCTCGGCTGGGGCGGTACACTCTTGACAGGAGATCAAGAGTGCCCAAAGGTTGACTCTGTCTGGTCAGAAATCAGACTTAGAGTGTAAGCGCAAAAGTCAGCCTGACTGGATTTTGCAATGCAAGAAATCCAGACGCGAAAGCGTGGGCTAGCGAAACGCAAACTTTCCTTGGTGGATTTTTGTGACTTCAGAAAAGCTACCCCGGGGATAATGGAGTCGTGGCGGGCGAGAGCCCATATCGACCCCGCGCGTTGCTTCTCCGCTGTCGGCTCCCCCCCTCCTGGCCGTGCAGTAGCGGCCAAGGGTGCAGGTGTTCACTGATTAAAGGGGGACGTTAAAGGGGTTCAGTAAGATTTAATAAATAAGTAGGATTGAACATATTATTACTTATGAAACTTTCCACTTTGGCAGGAATTATTGGAAGTGATGGGCATCTTTCAAAAAATGAAAATACCATAATAATCAACAAATATTGAAATTTTTTCAAGATATAAACTTCCACATCCTGCTAAGAAAAGAAAGTTAGATATCTTATTGACTCCTGCGGAAGCTGGGTTCAGTACGTCGTGATCAAGTAGCAAGAGGGGTCTTTTTCGTATCTCAAGATGATCTATTGAGCATTAGCATTAGCTAGCTATGAAAATAGATTACCAAATACGATACAGGCTATGATTAGATTATGGGTAGCTAATGAGCCATTAATTCCTCTTACTCTTGACGACAAAGACAGTACGGTTTATATCTTCTGAGGGTGTTGTTACCTGACTCGAAGAATGGGCAAGTACGAAATGCACTTCATCACAAATTTAAATTTCAAAAACAATAATCGAAATATGGAAGGAGATTTAGCTTATTTAAAGGGTGCTTTAGCAGATGGACATGTATACGATTTAAAATTAAGATTAAGAATAGTACTAATTGTTTTTACAGAAAAAAATGTTAAGAAATTTTTAAGGGAAATAAACCCTTTAAATAAGATGAAATTTTTCAAGTGGTGGGTGCACGTAAAAGGAACGCCCACTCGTGGCCACTGGTTGACCGGTTGTTAATGCACTGCCGGGCAGCTACGCCATAGCAGATAAGAGCTGAAGGCATCTAAGCTCGAAGCTGCCGGGAAAAATAGGTAACTGGCACGGATAGACGATCCGTTTAATGGGACAGGAGTGTAAGTATGAAGCTTCGGCGACATATTCAGCTCGCTGTTCCCAACGCCTTTTTGTTTAGACCTCTCAAATACCTCTGCTGGTTCACTCTTTTCTTAGAGTAAAAAAGGAACTTTTAAATATCTTAAATGTTATTTCTTTTAGAAGTGATTGTATGGTCGCAATATTAACTGAAAGAATTACAGAAGGAGAAGCTTATGCTTTAAAATCTTCTTATTTTGAAACTCGTAGGGTTGAAACTAATAATGGTTCTGGAATATTAACAGGTACAAAAACCTTTTGCTTTCCTGATATAGAAACATTATTAAAGGTTTCTAAAGCATATGGTGGTAGAAAATGTAATACAGCATATAAAGAATTAAGAATACCAGCAGATAATGAATTAGGTTATGAAGTATTGGAAAGAGAGGAAATTAAATTATAACTAATCTTTTTAAACTTTAAAAATATATTCTAAAAAGGTGAGCTGGGAGATGGCTGTCGCTGCATTGCGGTGAGGAAGCTCCGTCCACCATCAAATTTGCTGTCCGAAAGGACTTACCTGAGAAGGTAAGGCAGTTCAATTAAATCCCTAAAAATATGATTTCAATTGAACAAGCTAGCAAGGTGCAAGACCAAGTAGGCTACAATGATGAAGGAGTAGCGGGTAGGTTGCAAAGACAGATGCCATTATGCAGGTAGATGATTTGCCAAGGGCAATGATCTGCTCACAGAAGACGGGCTAACCCAGCACACCGCTAAATCGTGATAATTATGGCAGAGAAAAGAATTCAAGCTCCAAGTGGAATGGCAGGTTTGGTAAGATATTATGAGGAAGAAAAATCCTTAATCAAACTAAAACCAGAACATGTTGCACTAATTTGTGTTTCTTTAATAATTTTTGAATTAATTTTATTCTATGCATTTCCATTATAAAAACTTTATAAAGCAGTTATGTTAAATAAAATTATGGTTGTTGAGCTTATAGAAAAATCATGGAATGCATACAAAAAAAATTTCTGGACAATAATAGGAGCATTGGTTATCTTATTAGTTGCTTCGGTTTTATTGATATTAATTGGAATAGTCCCATTATATATGGGAGTTAGTGTTAGTGCTATGCTAGCACAAAATCCAGCACTTCTATTTGCATCGTTTGTTATAATTGCAATAGGAATCATATTGGGCATGTTGTTAGGAGCAGGTTTAATTGGAATTTATGCAGATGCTTTGAAAAGAAAAGCAAAGATAAATACAATGTTTAGAATTGTTAAACAAAAATTTTGGACAATTCTTGGTGCAAATATTCTTGTTGGTGTAATTTCAATGATAATTTTGGGTTTAGCATTAACTCCATTGTTTGCATTAACAGCTTCAGGTGGTACTTTAACATTGACAACAGGTGTAACATCAGTAGCATTGACAATGACTGGTATAATAATAGCTGTTCTAATTTTATTATTATTTGCATTAACAAACCAGGCAATTGTGATTGATAATCTGAAAGCAGTTCCATCTATAAAGAAAAGTGTTAACGTTGTTAAAACAAATTACTTACAATTCTTGCTTTTAGTGATAATAATAGGAATATTTTCTATTATTGTGAATTTTATTCCTATCATAGGATTTTTTTTGAATTTGTTCCTTGTATCTCCAATAGGAGGAATTGCCTTTACCGCATTCTACATTAATAAACGAAGAGTAATTAAAAAGAGAAAAATTAAGAAAAGAAAAATTAGAAAAGTTAGAAGGAAGAGAAGAAGATGAGATACGGAGATGCGATCAAAAGACCATTTCAAGATTTAAAAACCTTTATCATAGGAGTAATTGTTATGATAATTCCTGTTGTAAATTTTACAATAGGAACTGGCTATTTATTAGTTTGTGCAAGAACAGCAATGAGAAGGGACTTTAAATTACCAAAATGGAAAGACTGGGGAGATTTATTTATAAAAGGTTTGATAGCATTCATTATAACAATACTTTATTTCATTCCAACAATTGTTTTATTTTTCTTAACAATTGGAACAAGTTTATTTGCTGGTTTAACAGGAACCCAGACTGCAATTGATATATTATTAATGTTATCCACAGCAGGTATTGGAGTGGTATTAACTGCTATTGTATTTTTAATAACAATTTATATTGTTCCACTTGCTGTGGTTAGATATGCAGAAAAAGATAATTTTGAATCAGCATTTGAATTAAATTTTTTAACTAAAAAAGCATTTACAGGAAGATATTTTGTAGCTTGGTTTGTTGCAATGTTATATTCATTTATAATTATTGCTATCTTATCTTTCATACCACTTATAGGTCCTGCAATAGGATCATTTCTTGGATATGTGACATGTTATACGATAATAGCAGAGGCCTATTCAAAGTAAATGTTTGATGCTATTAAATGTTAATCCTTTAATTAAAGGTAAGAACTTTATTTCTTGTTTTGTAAACCATTTATAAGCCTTATGTTCTTTTGATAACTTTATTTTCCCTTTCACATTACAAAGAAAAATAATTCTTATTATATGATAAACATCTTGATGTAAATACCTTAATTTGGTAGAAGTACAATCTAAAAACTTTGCATTTAGCAATTTTAAATTAATTTCTTCTTTTAATTCACGCTCCAAGGTTTTGATTGGTTTTTCTCCGAATTCAACCCCACCTTCTGGAAATTGCCATTTATATTTATTAGTTAGATTATGTTTACTTCTTTGAAGCAAAAGATACTTTTTATTTCTTTTGATTATGGCTGTTGCCATAACATATTGATTAAAATATTTTCTTAATTTAATTATATTATCTAATTTCATAGAAGTTAATTGAATCTCTTTATTATAAATATTTTACAGGAATTTTGAATTTTCTAGTTGCATTCAAAATAGAATTTTGCTTTATTTCTGTTTTAATAAGATAAATATCAAATCCTTTTATATAAGCCTTATAAAATAGTCCAATGTTAGTTATATCATCACCATAAACATCTCCTTCCTCATAACTATCCATTTTAGCTTTTGCTCCAAAAAATCTTTTTATTGTTCCATCAAATTTTCTATCTTTAGATCCAAGTTCACTTCCTAAAATTTCATATTCACAATCAATATAATTTCTTGCAAATTTATCTGCTATTCTCCAATCTGAGCATGTTAAAATCTTTATTCCATTGTTTTTTCTTGCTTCAGAAATTATTTTAGAAAAATTTCTATGAAGTGGTGAACATTTCTTAGAAAATATTGCTATATTTTCACCTTCTAGTAATCTTGCACCTTGCTTCATATATTTATAATGTGTTTGGTCAATTGCCTCTATTAATTTATTAATATCATCATATTCTTGAACTAAAGAATTGCACTCTAAAATAAGTTGATTATGTAATCTTACACCTTCTGGTTTTTTATCAGGAGGTAAAATTTCAATGCAACTATTTCCACCTCTTAAAGTTTGGTCAAAATCTGATACTATCATCATCAAATTTTTATTTTAAATTATATTTAAATTAGTAGTATTGATAAACGACAAAAAACGAATAGAATAAAATTTGAAATTACTACTAAATACAGTAAGAATTGTATTTGCTTTGAAATTCTATATAAATTAATAAAAAATTTCATTTGATAATAAGGGAGGTAAATAATATGACTGTAAAATATGAAATGAAGAGCATAACAGAAGATCTATCAAATACATATAAATTAAATGATTATCCTATAAATCAAATGGGTTTCTTGTGTTGCTGCTTACACATATGGCCATAATGCTGCAGCCCCCTTTAAATTTTTTTCTAGTGATAGAATGTATGTTAGTAAATATAATATATTATTAAAAGTAGATAAGAAATTTATTATCTTTAATCCTCTTTCTGGAGCTATAG
>JBHIDO010000002.1:0-58086 GCA_046760145.1 Candidatus Aenigmatarchaeota archaeon | reverse complement strand
GTTAAATACTTCTAAACTAAATCATATTTATGCCAGTTTCAAAAGCACCGTATACAAGACATTATGCACACTCAAAAACAAGAGGAAAAGAACAAATGGTTAGCTGTGGCTATTGTGGTAAAAAGGTTCCTAGATACAAAACTTTTATTAAATACAAAGGACTTAGAATAACAGACCCAACAATTCTAAGGCAGGTTGATCGTTCTCAAATTCATATGTCAAGACAAAAAATGTATATTTGTCCTAGTTGTGCTAGATTTCATAGGGTTGTAAAAAGAGGAAAATCTGTTAGAAAAAAACACTTAAGGAGATGATTTTTTAAATCTTAAATTATAAATTAAAATAGAGGATTTTATGAAAGTTTTAAAAATTAAACCAATAGGCATGCCAGAAGCAAGGGATATTTTGGTTAGTCGTGAGAAGGGAAAAGAATTATCATATGAGCAAAAACTAGCATTAGAGCATTTAAGGAAATTTACTAAGATTAAGGATTCAAAAAAAGCTAATAAATTTTTAGAAGAATTATCAGGTGTTTTAAGAATGTCTCCAGAAACAATGGTACAAATTCTAAATCTTTTGCCAAAAAACCCAGATGAATTAAGAATAGTATTTTCTAGAGAAAAATTCTCTTTAAAGGAAGATGAAATAAAAAAAATTTTAGATATAATTAAAAGGTATAGTTGATTGTTATGCCATTTCTAAAAGATGAAAATGTTATAGTACTGGATTTCTTACCTAGAGGTCATGCTACAGGAAGAAGTGAACCAATAGCTCAAGTTATAGGAGAAAAGTATTTCTCATTATTAGAAATTGTGGTAAGAAAAGATGCTACTATTAAATCTGGAGATAAACTTTATATAGGAGAAGGAAAAAGAGATCATGTTGATCATATTAAAAGAAGAATTACTACAAAAGATTTAACAACATTTGCAAGAAGCGAATTACCATTTGTGGTTGAGAAGATTGTTAAAGAGAATGAGTCAAGATTTGTAGAATTCTTTAATAATGCAAGACCAATCTCTACTCGTTTACATCAACTAGAATTACTGCCTGGGGTTGGAAAAAAGCATATGTGGGATATTATTAAAGAAAGAAAAAATGGTCCATTTAAAAGTTTTGATGATATCAAGAAAAGAATAAATTTAATGCCAGATCCTATGAATGCTGTAATTAAGAGAATTTTAGAAGAATTAGAAGGAGAAAACATTAGATACAGATTATTTGTAACAGGTCCTGTCAAGAGGTTTTAGTAATTGTCGTAGTTAATGTTATTTTCTGCAAAACATGTATATAATTATGAAGAATTCTCTTAGAAAAGAATTAAAAAAATCTTTAGATTTTGTCACAAATGAAGATTTACAAGTTATTAGAAAATTAAAATCATTGGGTACTGAGTATGCTATGATAGGAATACTTTCTAGACTAGGTTTTCTTTATGATGAAAAAACAGGGTATAGTTTTAAGGGAAGTGTAATAATAAAATATGATAAGATAAATTCAGATTATAAAGTTATTACACAATCTGAAGAAGACCATATACCTGTTGATGGGTTGATTTTATTTGCAAGAAAAAAATATCTTGAGAATCTTGAAGAAAATTCCAAAGGGAAGAGTAACTACCTACAAGCTATTAGGGAAAAAGCTAAAGCTACATCCTAGGGTTGTTGCTAGATTGTTGAGTAAGAATAAAGATCTTGAGATTCCTTGCTATAAAGTTATATATTCTAATGGAAGAATAGGTGGATATTCAAAAGGTATACACAAAAAGATAGAAAAACTTAAAAAAGATGGAATTGAAATAAAGAAGCACCGGATAGATTTGAACAAGTTTTTGTTCAAATTTTCTTGATTTTACTACTGAACGATAGTTTTAAATATTACTTTAACCTAGTATTTATTACCTAAGAGTGATTATATGAGAAGACTTGGTGGTTCAATGTTTAGGAGACTTAGTTTAAAAAGACCAGTGGTTATTAGAAAAGGGAATAGAGTTCAAACTTGTTATTATTACAAGGATTTGAAGAGATGTTTAGGATCTAGATGTTTTTGGCAAAAAGTTGGTGTATGTCCAATTTATAATAGATTAAAATTAAGAGCAAAGTGATTTTTATGGGAATGACAAAAGAAGAAAAATTGATTCTTCTTAGAAAAAGAAGAAGAAAATTTTTAAATGAACAAAGAGAAGATTATTTAAAAAATTATAGTTTATATGAAAATTTAAACTCCCACGAAGATAAAACTGAACCACTTTACAATGCTACTCTTGCTTTAAATAGAATGATTAGAGTTCTAAAAAAGGAAAGTAGAGAAAATCCTGACTCCACATTACTTAAAGAATTTACTTTGTATAACCTTGAAGCAACCCTTAATAAAAGAACAGAAGAGCTTGAGGAATTAATTGGAGAAAAACATAGAAAATCTTGATTAAAGGAATTATTTAAAAAATTTTATATTAGCATTTGTTTTTATTCCAGTCAAACAAAAATGGGTTCTACTTGCTTTAAATCCTTTTTTCTTTAATTTTTTGATTACCTCGTCTATTTTTGGCAATTGTTTTTTTCTCATTCTATGCAAATCATAATAAAATGGAACATCAATTTCACTTATTATTAATTTTAATAATCTTTCTTCTTGTTTTCCTAATTTAAAATCCCTTTTTTGTAAATCTTTTAGAACCTCTTTACAAAATTTATTATCTTTTATTTTTCCTAAGTATATTGGTCCGATTCCGTCAAACATTTTAAATTGCTTCAATATATTTCTTAATTTTCCTAGATGTTCAATCTTTCCAAAGACCCTGAAGTAATGTCTAGTTGCATGTGATAACAAAGGAATAAATGATCTGTCTCTTTTTGCTAGTGTTAAAATTATATAAGAAATTAGAATTCTCATTCCTAATTCAGAATAATATTCAGTTTTTTTTGAAAAAATTCCATATTTTTTAAAACAGGTTTGAGGATAAGTTCCTGACAATGGAGCAGTATCAGTTGCTGTTACACATAAAAAACCTTTATGCCAGATTGATCTTGCAGCTGAATCTAGAAAGATATTTGGTGAACCAAATGGATCAATATCAATTACATTAAAAACATTCTCATGTAAAAGAACATTTGCATCTCCTTTTTTAGCAATGCATTTTCTAGAAAGTTTATTTAATTTAATACTCTTTTTAATTAGATTAAATGCCTTTGGATTTTTATCATTTAACACTACTTTTTTAATTCCAGAAATTTCCTTTGCATATCTCAAACCCCTAATTCCTGTTCCTGCTAAGGCATCACATATATTTAGATTTAATTTAGATTGTTTTTGAAAGGTTTGTATACAAGAAACAGAAATATCTCTTGATAATTCCATTTCTGGATTATAAAAAACCGGAACATCATAAATTCTTCCAGGATAAATCCATAATTTTATTTTTCCTTCTTGTACCTTCTTTAATTTCATAAAGATTCATTGGTTTTGAAGGATAAAAAATAATCTTTAAATATTTGATTACTCATCAGTAATAATATGAGAAATATAGTTGTCAATACTGATTTAGATAAATTTTTATATAAGAAAGAATTTTTACCATTCCCTTCGCTAGATAACCTAAGTATTGATCAATTTTATATTCTTAATGAAAAGCATTATGGAATATATGATGAAATTCTTGATGTGACTAAGACTGAAAAAGATTGGAGAACAAGGATTGAGGAGTTAGTTAAAATAGCAGGAAAACACGAAATATCTTTTGATGAGTATATAGAAAGTGCAGAGAGAATTATCAAGGTTACTGGAATTAGTAGATATTTAAAATCTGTTTTAGAAGAGCTTTATCCTATTCAAATGAATGTTTTTACAGGTTCAGGGTCAGAAGCTGCAGATGTATACATATCAAAAATAATCCAACCCCAAATACCAAAAACTAAAATAGATGTTTATGGAACTACAATGGAATTTTCTAGTGAGAAAATTATTACAGGAAATGTATTAAATCTTTGGGATTCTGAAAGCAGAGCTAGAAAAGCAAAAGAATTAACAGGAAATAGAAAATCAGTAAACATAGGAAATGGTCCTAATGATATTCTAATGCTAAGAGATGGAAATCTATCATTTTATTTGGGTAAAGATCATAAAATTGAAAATAACATAATATATACTGATTTAAAGAATCTACCTTTATATTTAAAGAGTTTATGAACTGACGTAGTTATATTTATATTCCGTCGTTTAGAATATAGTTGTAATGTGTAGGTTAGCTTATGTTGATGAAAGTAAAAACTTGAAAGGAGTTGTTTTTCCTGTAAAAACATGTCCTATAGAAGGAAAAGATATAATATCACCAAGCAGCATTCCAAAATTCATGATAGAATATTATGAAAGGCGAGATTATGTTATATGTGATGAAAGTATTGAAAACTGTCCTTACTTAGAATCAGATAAAAAATACATATTAGAAAGAAGGTGGAATGAAATTATCCAACGTAAAATAAATGAAATAATTGAAGATCAAAAATTAATGAAGAAATTAGGTTTGAGTATAATGAAAGAAGAATATGTTGAATTTAAAGATAAATATCCTATGAATGAACTAATTTTAGAATTTTATAGTGAATAATATGTCAATATCAAAAGAATTACAAAAAGAAATAATTGAAGAATTAGAAAGAGAGAGATTTTGGATTCAACCATTTCCGATTATTACAGAAGATGTAAAATTTCCTTCAGATTCATTTAGTCATTCTGAATGTAAAAATTGTGAAGGAAATTGTTGTTTTTTTGAGCACTCAGAAGAATTTCTAGGCGTCCCTTATAATACTGAACAGTTTAAAAAATATTATAAGAAAGAATTTGAAATTCTTGAAAATAATTTAAAAAATATGGTTGAAATACCACCACAACCAATAATAGGACCAGAAGAACCGTGGTTAGTAGGAAATAAAAATTGGTATAGAATTTTTTATGATAGAGAAAAGGATAAATATTCTATTGGTTATGCATGTCCTGTTTTAAATACTTATGGAAGATGTGCGATTTATCCTAAAAGACCTGAGAAATGCAAAGATAATATTTATAATAAATGTCATTTAGAAGTAGTTAAGGAGTTCAAGGTTGAGGACAATGGATCAAAGTCTTATTAATGATTTATCAAAATTTGGTTTGAATCAATATGAAGCGAAAACTTATCTAGTTTTAACTAAATACGGATCATTAACAGCTTACAAAATAAGTAATTTAACAGGAATTCCACAATCAAAAATATATGAAGTGGTTAGGTCATTAGTGACTAAATCTTTAATTGAAATTTCTTCTGCAAAACCTAGAAAATATAGAGCTGTTGAACCAGTTATTGCATTGAAAAAAATAATTAATCAAAAGAAAAAATATATTAGTGATTTACAATCTAAAGCAAATTCTATTTTGAAAGAATTAAAACCTTCTAAAACTAAAGGTGGAATTTGGCTATCTAAAGGGAAAAGAGCTTTTTTAGAAAAATCAACTGAAATGGCAAAGAGAACAAAAAAATATGCCTATGCTTTAACAAAAGAATTTTCTAGAATTCCTATGTTAGATAATGAAGTTATTAAAATTAGAAAGAGAGGTATTAAAGTTAAAATGTTAGGAATAAAAAAATTTATTAATGAAATTGCATTGGCAAGAGCAAAATGGTATGCATCACAAGGAATAGAGGTTAGGATGACTCCTTTAGAAATTCAACCAAGAATTTGTTTAGTTGATGGAAAAGAAGTTTGTATAAGAATTGATGAACCATCTGAATCTGATTTTATTTGGTCAGATAATCCTGCATTCATAAATGTTATGAAATCTTATTTTGAAAATTTATGGAAAGATGCAGAAAAATTTAAATTCTGATTAACTACCTTATGTAGAGAGTAGGAATAAAATAATACAAACTTATATACTTTAAAGAGTATAAAGTGATTTTTATGGAGGATATTAAAAGGATATTAACAGAAATAAAACCCTTAATTGATAAGGAAATAGAAAGAGTAATCCCAAAAAAAGGAGAACCACAAATATTATTCGAGGGATGTTGGCATTACATAGGTGCAGGAGGAAAGAGATTTAGACCAGCTTTAATCGCTTTAGCGTGCGAAGCTTTAAATGGAAATCCTAATGATACAATTCCTGCTGGTGCAGCTTTAGAAATTGCCCATACATATTTGTTAGTTCATGATGATATTGAAGATTATTCTGAGATGAGAAGAGGAAGACCATCAATGCATGTTAAATATGGAATCCCCCATGCAATAAATATTGGTGATTATCTTTTCATGAAGGTTTATGATGCACTTCTAAATGGAAAAGATAATTGGGGACCAGAAAAAACAATGAAAGTTTTAGAATTATTCAATGAAATGTTTATGAGAACAGGAGAAGGACAAGCATTTGAGATTGATCAAAGGGATAAAGATTTGTCTCATGCAACCCTTGATTGGTATAAAAAAATGTCTCTTCATAAAACAGGTTATTATACTGGTGGAACACCTTGTGCAATAGGAGCTGTGATTGCAGATGGAAATGACGAACAAAGAAAGGCTTTAATGAATTTTGGAACTGCAGTTGGTGTTGCATTTCAGATTCAAGATGATATATTGAATGTTACAATGACTGAAGAACAAGAAAAAATTGCACCCGGGACTGCAGGTGGTGGAATAGGTAAAGATTTTGCAGGTGATATCAGAGAAGGAAAAAGAACCTTAATTTTGGTTTACGCATTTCAGAATGCAAATGAAGATGATAAAAAAAGATTAAGAGAATTAATTGGTAAAAAAGATATTACACTAGAAGAAAAATTAGAAGTTATTAATATTTTTAAAAAATATGACTCAATAAGTTATGCAAAAAATTATGCAAGAGAAATGTGTAAAAAAGCAATAGAAGAATTGAAAAATAAAATTCCTGAGAATGAGGGAAGAAAAAAACTAGAGGCAATTGCAAATTTCTTGGTTGAAAGAGAGTTTTAATATGAGTCTAGTTATCCTAAAAATAGGAGGCTCAATTATAACAGATAAAAGTAGTAAAAAACCAAAAGTAAATTATGAAAATTTGGAAAGAATCTCAAAAGAATTAGCATCTGTTTATAATACAGAAATATCTATGATTTTAATTCACGGTGCAGGTTCTTATGGTCATCCAATTGTTAAGGGAACAGGAATTAACAAAGGAATAAAGACATTTGAACAATTAAAAGCCTTTGCTGAAACACAAAGATTACAAAATGAATTGAATTCTATTGTAACAAAATATTTAATTAATGAAGGTTTGCCAGCAATTCCTTGTCAAGCATCTTCTTTTGTTGTTATGGATTTAGGGAAAATAAAAGAAATGAGTTTAACTGCAATAAAGGGTTTATTGCAAGCAAAAATGATTCCAGTTTTATATGGTGTTCCTGCTTATGATAAATCTCAAGGATGTTCTATATTATCAGGAGATCAATTAGCACCATATTTAGCAAAAAAATTAAATGCTAAAAAAATTATTCATGCAACAAATGTTGATGGAATTTTTACAGGAGACCCTAAAAAAGATTCACATGCAAAATTAATTCCTGAAATTAATTCTCAGAATATTAGTCAAGTTAGAGAATGGTTAAAAACTTCTAGTGATATTGATGTTACTGGGGGGATGTTTGGAAAAATTTCACAATTATTAGAAGTTGGAGTAGAATCACAAATTATAAATGCTAATGTTTCAGAAAATATAATTAAAGCATTTAAGGGAGAAAAAATCGGAACAATAATAAGGTTATGATATGGAAGAAATAATACTTGTTGATGAAAATGATAATGAAATTGGATTTGAAGAAAAGATAAAAGCCCATATGAATGGAGGAAAATTACACAGAGCATTTTCAATTTTTGTATTTAATTCTAAAGGACAATTATTGATTCAGAAAAGAGCAGAAGATAAATATCATTTTGGTGATCTCTGGGCTAATACGTGCTGTAGTCATCCAAGAAAAGGAGAAACATTAGAGCAAGCAGTTCATAGGAGACTTAAAGAAGAATTTGGTTTTGATTGCGAATTAAAAGAGGTATTTAGTTTTATTTATAAAGCTGATTTTAAAAATGGTTTGTCAGAAAATGAATTTGATCATGTATTTATCGGAAAATATGACGGTGAAGTTAAACCAGATTTTAAAGAAATTTCTGAATGGAAATGGATTAATATTGAAGAATTAAGAAAAGATATTCAAGAAAATCCTGATAAGTATACCCCTTGGTTTAAGATTGCTATTGATAGAGTATTAGAAAATATAAAAACAATTTAAATACTCTTAAATTTTAATATTCTTAGTGATTAAGATGCGACAGCCAATAGTATCAGTTTTAGGTCATGTGGACCATGGAAAAACAACTTTGCTAGACAAGATTAGAGGGACCTTAGTTGTAACAAAAGAACCAGGATTAATAACTCAACATATTGGAGCAACAGAAATTCCTATCAAAACAATTAAGGATATTTGCGGAGATTTATTAGAAAAACTTAAAATAAAAATAGAAATTCCAGGATTATTACTATTAGATACACCAGGTCATTTTGCATTTACGAGTATACGCAAACGTGGCACTAGCATTGCAGACCTAGCAATTCTAGTTATTGATATTAATGAGGGATTCAAACCACAAACTGATGAATCTTTACAATTTCTAAAAGAATTCAAAACACCTTTTTTAATTGCCGCAACAAAAATCGATAGAATAGAAGGGTGGATTAAAAATGAAAATGCATGTTTTCTAGAAAGTTATAAAAAACAACCAGAATTTGTAAGAGAAAGAATAGATAACGAATTGTACAAATTAATTGGACAAATCTCTGAAAGAGGATTTGAAACAGAAAGATTTGACAAAATAAAAGACTTTAAGAAAACAATTGCAATTGTTCCATGTTCTGGAATTACAGGTGAAGGTATTCCAGAATTATTAATGATATTGTCAGGATTATCACAACAATTTCTCAAAAAAGAATTAGAAGTAACCAAAGGAATTGGCAGAGGATCAATTCTAGAAGTAAAAGAAGTGAAAGGATTAGGAACAACAATTGATGTCATTCTATATGACGGAGAAATAAAAAAAGGAGACTGGTTAATTATTGGGGGAAAAGAACCAATTGTCACAAAAATTAAAGCATTGTTAAAACCACCAGTTTTAAGAGAAATCAGAGTTGAAAAGCAATTTGAATCAGTAGATAAAGTAGAAGCAGCAGCTGGAATTAAAATATCTGCTCCTGACTTAGAAAATGCAATTGCAGGAAATCCTATTGCTTCTGTTCATAATGAAAAAGATATAGAAAAAATAAAACAAGAATTAATATCTGAAACAGAAATTGAATTTGAAAAAACTGGTGAAGGAATAATTCTTAAGGCTGATACATTAGGAAGTTTAGAAGCTTTGATAAACATTTTGAAAGATGTTGAAATTAAAAAAGCAGAAGTAGGAAATGTTTTAAGAAAAGATGTAATAGAGATAGAAACTATTAAAGATCCATTGAAAAGAATAATTATTGCGTTTAACGTTGGAATTGAAGATGCTGCTAAAAAAGAAGCTATGGACAGGAAAATAAAGATTTTAAAAAATAATATTATTTACAAATTGATTGAAGATTATGAAGAATTTATTGAAAAAACCAAAGAAGAGATAAGATTAAAGAAATTAGAATCAATAACAAGGCCTGCTAAGGTATTAATACTAAAAGGGATGGTTTTCAGAGCTTCAAACCCAGCAATAGTTGGAGTTGAGATTCTGGAAGGTTTTTTAAAATCAGGAGTTAAATTGCAAAAACAAGGAAAAGAAATTGGAGTTGTAAAAGCGATTCAATCTGAAAATGTTTCTATTGAAAAAGCAGTAAAAGGAGATAGAGTTGCAATTTCTATTGATGGTCCTACTGTTGGTAGACAAATAAAAGAGGAAGATGAATTAACAACTGTTATTACCAAAGATGATTTAAAGGTTTTGGAAGAATTGGATATGAAAGAAGAAGTTGAGTTAGCTAAAGAAATCTTGGGATTAAAATGAGAAAGGGTATATTGATATACAGTGTATTATTTATTTTATTTTTAGTATTTGTAGGACCTTATTTTATTCAAAACATAACATGGTTGTTAAATCCAGAATCTAGTTTATATTTATTTCAGAATAGATGGGATTTAGTTTTATTCTATATAATTATATTTTCCATGTTTTCGTTTTTCTTAATTTATCATCCATTAAAAAAAGGGACATGGAAAAAATCTACTAGTATTTACATAGCTTTTATAATTGCATTATTCACAGAAATGTTTGGTATCCCTTTAACAGCTTATTTTCTTTCTTCGTTTGTAAGTATTCCTCAGAATTCTCCTGTTATAGCATTTAGTTTTGATTTCTTTGGTGTGAATTATGATTTGTTATTAACTTCATTAATAGCAGGAATTTTTTCTATAACAGGAATGATTTTCATAATTTTAGGTTGGAAAAAAATTTATAAGTCCAAAGGATTGGTTACTGATGGAATTTATAAAATTGTTAGACACCCCCAATATTTTGGAATTCTATTAATTGTTACAGCTTGGTTATTTGCTTGGCCAACCCTAATAACAATAATTATGTGGCCAATTCTAGTCTTTTCTTATTACAAATTATCGAAATATGAAGAAATTTATCTAGAAAAGAAATTTGGTAAAAAATATTTAGATTATAAAAATAAAGTTTCAATGTTATTACCATACTTTTAAAAACATTTAAATACTTTCTTTATAATTATTAAACAACCTGGTAGTGAGTGGTTTAACCACAAAACTGGGGTGATAAAGTGTTTAAAATAGTAATATCTGATCCTAAAACAAGAAAAGCTTATCAAATTGAAAAAGAACTCCCAATCTTAATTGGAATGAAGATTGGTGATACTTTTGATGGTTCTCCATTAGGTTTAACAGGTTTTAAATTAGAAATTACTGGAGGTTCTGATAAGGATGGAGTTCCAATGAGAAAAGATTTAGAAGGTACAATGAGAAGAAAAGCTTTGTTAACTAAAGGAACAGGTTTTAGAGGCTATAAAATAAAAAAGAAGAGAGGAAAGAAAATTAAAGTTAAAATAAAGGGAATGAGAAAAAGAAAATATATTAGAGGAAATACAATTTCTAATGATATTGCACAAGTTAATGTTAAAATTATTGAAGGTGAGGGTAATATCCCTGCAATGTTAGGAATCAAGGGAGAAGAGAAGAAGGAAGAAGTTAAAGAAGAAAAACCAAAAGAGGAAGTTAAAGAAAAGAAAGTAGAAGAAAAAAAGATTGAGAAACCTAAAGAAGAAAAAAAGGAAGGTGAGTAAATTCAAAAGAGTAGTTATTTGTAGTAGTATGAAACATGCTAAGAAAATTATAGAATGGAAGAAAAAATTAGAAAGCCAAGGATTTGAAGTTGAAACCCCTCTTATGTATAGTAAATATAATGGAGATTTTCATGCTATTCGTGATGTCGAAGGAAACCTAGAAGAATTTGAAAGATACAAAAGAATAGCAACCAAAAAACATTTTCAAAAAATTAAAGAAAGTGATATACTTTTAGTTTTAAATTATGATAAAAATGGAATAAAAAATTATATAGGAGGTAATACGTTTGCAGAAATAGCTTATGCTTATGGTTTAAATATTTGTCATAATAAAAACATTGAAATTTATACTGTAAACCCATTACCAGAAGATTTACCATACTCCGAGGAATTAAAAGCTTGGAAAATAAGACAATGGGAAGGTGAGTGAAATCAAAGAAGAAATAGATCCAAAATTAATACCAGAAGTTAATATTGGTACTCTTGGTCATGTTGATCATGGTAAATCTACTTTAGTTGAGGCTATTTCTGGAAAATGGCCTGCAACTCATTCTGAAGAACTAAAAAGAGGAATCACAATAAAATTGGGTTATGCAGATGCAACAATTTATAAATGTAAAAAATGCGGAAAATTTATTTCTAAGGATAAGTGTGGAAAATGTATGGAAAAGGCAGAACCAGTAAGAACAGTATCATTTGTAGATGCTCCTGGTCACGAAACATTAATGGCAACAGTTCTTGCAGGTGCAAATTTAATGGATGGTGTATTATTTGTAATAGCTGCAAATGAAAAATGTCCTCAACCACAAACAAAAGAACATTTAATGGCCTTAGATATTGTAGGAATTAAAAATATAGTCATAGTTCAAAATAAAATTGATTTAGTTTCAAAAGAAGAAGCTCTAGAAAATTATAAACAAATCCAAGAATTTATAAAGGGAACAATAGCTGATAATGCACCAATAATTCCTGTTTCTTCTGAACAAAAGATTAACATTGATAAAGTCTTAGAAGCTATTCAAGAATATTTACCAACCCCAGAAAGAGATATTTCAAAACCTTCTCAAATGTTCGTAGTAAGATCATTTGACATTAATAAACCAGGAACTGAAATTAAAAATCTGAAAGGTGGAGTTCTAGGAGGAGCTCTGTTACAAGGAAAATTAAAAATTAATGATAAAATAGAAATAAAACCAGGAATTCAAATTAAAAATAAATGGATTTCCTTAGAAACAAAGGTTATTGGACTACAAAAAGCTGGAAAAAATTTAAAAGAAGTTGGTCCTGGAGGTTTATTAGGGGTGTTAACAGAATTAGACCCTTCACTAACCAAAGCTGATTTCTTGACAGGAACAAGAGCTGGTAAGGACTTACCAGATATATTATATAATGTTTCTCTGAAAGTAGAATTATTTGAAAAAATATTAGATTTAGAAATAGAACCTATAAAAAAGGAAGAGCAGTTAATGCTGAATATTGGAACATCTAGAACATTGGGAATAGTAAAAAGTATAAAAAATAAAAAATGTGAGATTAATTTAAAAATTCCAGTATGTGCAGAGAAAGGAGAAAGAGTAGTTTTATCAAGAAGAATTTCAGATAGATGGAGACTTATTGGTTGGGGAATTATAGAATAAATTATTTAAACTTGCAAGTACTAATGATTTGTATGAAAAAAATAATCTTTACTTTTTTAATAATTTTCTTATTTTCTATAATATTGGTTAAAGCTCAAGATTTTACAATAAGTCTTGATGTAGATAAAGAATATTATGCTGGAAGGACAGGAATAATAACTTTGAATATTAATAATCCTGGACCTGAGCAATGGTTTGAAGTTTCTGTTGTAGGAGTTCCACTAGAATGGGTAAGTCCTGAGTATCCTGGTCTAATAAAAATTCCTGCTAGTGGAAGTGGTTCAATGAACATTTATGTTAAGCCAGCAAAAGATGCAACTTCTGCTACATATCAATATACATTAAAGATTACCAAGAGTAATACAAATGAATATCTAGAAGAAGATTTTCTAATATACGTTAAGCAAGTAACAGATGCTATTGTAAAAGATTTTAGTTTAAGTTGTATAAGTTGTAAAGATAAATTAACAGTTTCTGGAACTGTTGAAAACATAGGAACAAGAGATTTGGACTTGAATGTTAAGTTAACAATGTTTGATAAAGAAAAAATAATTCCTATTGGAATTCTAGAACCATATGATACTGAATATTTTCAGGAAACATATTCCTTGAAAGATATGGAACCGCATAACTATACAGTTGAGGTAAAAGTACTTGATGTTGCTGGAAATAACCTTTATACCGACACCAAAAATTTTGTGATTCCTCAAATTGTTGATATTGTCTATGATAAAGAAGTTTCAACAACACCATTTGGGAGCTTTATTACAATCACGGCTACAAACGAAGGAAATAAAGGAGGAGACGCAGAAATAAGATCAGAAGTTTCTAAAGAATGGTATTCTCTATATTCTGGACCAACCCCAGCTTTCATTGCAGATAATGAATATTTATGGTTAACAAGAATAGAACCAGATGAAACAGTAACATTAAGTTATTCTGAAATTTATTGGCCAACTTACATCTTCATAATATTTGCAGTTTCAATTGGTTTATTTATTTATTGGCAATTTATTGCATTATCTATTTCAAAAAATATTACTACAAGAAATATTAGAAAGGGTAAACAAACTTCCATTTCCTTAAATATTAAAAATAGAAGAAGAGAAATGGGAAGAGTTATTGTAAGAGATATTGTTCCATCAGATTTTACAATTGTTAGTAAATTTGCAACTATAAAACCAATTATAAGAAAGGTTGCAGCAGGAACAGAATTAGTATGGAGAATAGGTAAAATAAGAGCTCATGAAGAAAGGATGCTACATTATGAAATTAAAGCCTTAAGAGATATAGTAGGAAAAGTTGTATTACCATCAGCTTCTGTTAAAGCTGCACATAGGGGAAGACTATTAACAAGAAAATCAAATGTAATTCCTTTGAGAGGTTTGGGAAAAACCAGAACAGTTTCTGTAAAGGTTAAGTAAATTATAAATACTTCTCGGATTAATTTCTGTTTAGCCCGTCTTAGCTCAGTGGTAGAGCGACCGGCTGTAGAGCTTTACATTTGTATTGCTCATTTAGCAGTTGCTCAGAAACCGGTAGGTCGGGAGTTCGAATCTCCCAGACGGGACTCTTTTTTAAAGAAATTCTTTATTTCTTTGAATAAGATTAGAAACAGAAACCACATCACTTAAAAAGTTAGGAATAGTATCAGTAACTACGATGCCACTTACCTCATGCGCTAATGAATTATATGCATCTTTTATATGAACTAGCTCTGCGTGTGTGGCAGTTGCTATAATTCTTTCTGCACCCCTAGATTTCAAATATTCTGAAGCCTCTATCATGGTATCACAAGTACCCATAGTATCATCATTAAGAATAATATTTCTACCTTCTACATCTAATTCTTCATTTGCTAATCTAACAATTCTTACTTTGTCAGGACTCAATCTTTCCTTTATCAAAAATGTAGCATCGTATTTATCTTCATATTTACTAACTATTTCCTTCCCACCCTTATCAGGACTAATTATAAATGGATTTTCAAGAGAGAATCTTTCAATAGCATAGTCGATTAATGGTTTACTTGCAGTCAAAGTATGGCAGGATATATCAAAATCATCACATTTCCCCTCTTCCCTATGAAAATGAGCATCAAATGTTATTGCCCTATTAATTCCTGAATTTTTAAGCTGTTTAAAAATCCTTTTTATAGAAGAATATTCCCTAGAAAAACCCATAAATGGAAAAATTCCTATTACTTCACCTACTGAAAATTCATCTCTAGCTTGTTCTGATAAGAAATATGCTTCAAAATAATGCATTCCTTGTGGTTCATAAGTAGATTGTACAATGTAAACTGTTTTAGGTAATTCATCTTCCTTTATTCCAACTTTAAATTCTCCATTAGGAAATTTTGTATATTCTACATTTGCTAGTGGATATCCTAGATTCTCAGAAAAAAGTTTTGCTAATTCTTTAGATGCGCTTCCAGGTATTATCATAGAGTTCATGCTTTTATTAATGTTCAAAAAAACTTAAATACTTAAGATATTTTTAGAATAGTCAGTGTTTCTGTTTCTAAAATTCCATCTATTTTTCTTACCCTTTCAATAATGTTATTAAAACTTTCTGCAGATATTGTAACAATATTTACAATCACATCATAATCTCCTGCAGTTTCAAAAATACTTTCAACATCTTTTATTTTTTTAATATTTTCAACTATTTTAGAAGTATTGACTTGGGGTTTGCTTTTTATTAATACCATTGTTGAAAATCCGGTTTTTGTGGATATCTCTATTGTAAATTTTTTGATCACACCTCTTTTAATTAATCTTTGTATCCTTTTTCTTACTGTTCCTTCTGATACTTTTAATTTCTTAGCTATTTCTACATTTGATTTTCTTGAGTTTTTTCTTAACTCATCTAAAATTTTTTGGTCTAATAACATATTAGTATTCATTATACGATTTAATATATAAATCTAACGTTTCTAGTAGATATTTTTCTGAATTTTTACTGTATACGTAAGATTTAAAAGGTTTACTTATCCACTTTTAGCATGATTGTAATGAAATTCGGTGGATCTTCACTTGGAAATGCTTATGCTATTAGGAAATCTGCTGACATTGTTGAAGAAAGAAAGTCATTTGAAAAAGATCTTGTTGTTGTAACTTCTGCTGTTGGTACTGCAAAAGGCTATGAAACAAAAGTAACAGATGCGTTGATAAAGTGTGCTACTCAAGCCCATAAAGGTAATTCTTATGAATCAGATTTATCTTCTATTTACAAAAGACATAAAGACCTTACTAACGATTTAATGTGTAACATTAAAAAAAAATATTCTGAAGAACAAACTTGGGAAGAACTTGTTACGGATTTAGATCATGCACTTAAAAATAGGGATTCAAACTTTGCTAGATTTCAAGATCTAATAACCTCGTATGGAGAACGATTATCTGCCAACATATTTACTGCTACTTTACGAGATAGAGGAATTGATGCAGAGTATGGGCTCTTTCATATAATAACAGATGAGAATTTTGGTAATGCAGAAGTTTTGGATTATGCTTATAATGCTATAACAGCCGACTGGAGTTATGATGAAGATATAAAAGAAGAATTTAAACAAGATAAGGTTTGGGTTTCACCTGGATTTATTGGTATGACACCAAAAGGAGAGATAACAACTTTGGGAAGGGGTGGTTCAGACCTATCAGCAGCAGTTATTGGAGCTGCCTTGGATGCTGATTACATTGAAATCTGGACAGATGTTAATGGTATAATGACTGCAGACCCAAACTTGGTTTCAAATGCAAAAACTGCTGAAAATCTATCTTTTGCAGAAGCAGCACAGTTAGCACACTTTGGTTCAAGAGTTTTATATCCAAAAGCGATTGAACCTGCAATGGAAAAAAACATACCTGTCTACATCTTTAACACATTCAAGCCTGACAATTCGAGTACAAAAATAACTCGTGAATCAGAAGCTGGTGATGGTCAAGTTAAAGCGATTGCTCATAAAGAGGATATAACTCTTATTAATGTTGAATCAACAAAAATGGTCGATCAACCTGGTTACCTTGCGCATATTTTTGAAGCATTTAGTGAATATGGAAAATCTGTTGATATGCTTGCAACATCAGAAACTAGTATTTCATTAACTGTTGATAATGATATATACATGAGTGAAATTAAGAGAAGATTAAAACCCTTTGCTACTGTTACTCACAGACCGAATATGGCAAGTATCAATGTTGTTGGAGAGGGAATTGGTAAAACAGTTGGTGTAACAGCAAGAACGTTAAAGGCACTTGCTGATAATGACGTTAATCACGTTATGTTGTCAGAAGGTGCATCATCAAGAAGTATAGGTTTAGTAGTGGACCAAAAGTATCTTCAGAGAGCTGTCAATTTGCTTCATGATGAATTTTTTCCGGAGGTTAAAAAATGAAAATATCTTTAATAGGATACGGTAAAATGGGAAGAGAAGTAGAAAGTCTAGCAAATAGTTCAGAACATTTTGAAGTTTACTCTACAATAGACCCAATCAGTACTGATGCCTTGTATAAAGAAATAAACAAGGAAAGTGTTCAAGGAGCGGATGTCTGTATCGACTTCACATCTCCAGATTCTGTTGTTGAAAATATTAGAAAGGTTTGTAGTTTAGGAAAAGATATTGTTGTTGGTACAACAGGTTGGTATGATTCTCTTGATGAGGTAAAATCTATTGTAATGGAGTCTGATGTTGGTTTTATATTTGCTCCAAACTTTTCATTGGGAGTAAATGTATATTATAGAATATTGGAAAAAATAGGAAAAGATCTTAAAAGATTAGATTATGATCCAGCTGTTATTGAGATGCATCATGATCAAAAACTTGATGCACCATCTGGAACTGCTAAAAAAATTAAAGAGATATTAAAACAATCTGGATATGAGAATATTCCGATTAGTAGTGTAAGAGTAGGAAGTATTGTAGGAACCCATACAACAATTTTTGATTCTCAGGGAGATTCGATAGAAATTACACATGCTGCAAAAAGTAGAGAAGGTTTTGCAAAGGGTGCATTAGAAGCTGCACGTTGGATTAGAAATAAAAAGGGCCTTTATACCTTTGATCAAATGTTAGAAGATATATTTGGTGAATAAAATGAAAAAAGTTGGAATCTTGGGCGGAGGATTTGTGGGACAGAGATTTGTGCAAATGCTTTATGAACATCCATATTTTAATTTAGAAATAATAACAGGAAATTCTACTGCTGGTAAGAAATTAAAAGATATATGGGGATTAGATGATTTTGTTGTACCAGAAGAATTAGAAGATATGGAAATAGAAAGAGGTGGGCTGGATGATATAAAATATATTGCAGAAAGAATTGATCTTGCTTTTTCTGCTTTGCCAAGCGGTGAAGTTCCAAAAGAATTAGAAATTTCACTTGCTGAACAGGGAGTAAAAGTTTTTTCAAATTCAAGTGCAATGAGAATGGAATCAGATATCCCACTTGTTATCCCTGAAGTAAATGGTTCAGATTTAGAACTTGTAAGAGGTCAGGCATGGTATGAAAATAATGGTGGTTGTATTATTAAGAATCCCAATTGCTCTGCAACAGGTTTGCTTTTACCATTAAAACCTATAGATGATTTGTGTGGTTTGGAAGAAGTAAATGTTACAACTTATCAGGCATTATCTGGAGCAGGCAAAGGTGCATATCCGGGTGGAGTTATGGTATCAAATGTTATTCCATTTATAAGACAGGAAGAAGAAAAAATTGAAATAGAATCTAAAAAAATGATGCACAATCCCGATGTAATTTATTCTGTATCCTGCTCTAGAGTTCCTGTCATAGACGGTCATACAGAACATATTCAGGTTAGAGTTAAAAATCAGAAAGATGTGGAAGAATTAAAACAATATATACAGAGTTTCAATCCTTTGAAAGAATATGGTTTGTATTCGTCTCCAAAAGATGTTTTATATATTTTTGAGGAAGAAGATAGACCACAACCTAGATTAGATAGAATGCGTGGTAATGGTATGACTGTTAGTGTTGGTAGATTGAGAACAGACAATATTTTTAATTATAAATTCTTTTCGCTCTCACATAATACAATAAGAGGTGCTGCGGGTGGTTCAGTCTTAAATGCTGAACTATTTTATAAATTAGGATTGGGTGATTGAATGTTAAAAGGTTGTTTTCCAGCATTGGTAACTCCGATAACTTCGGATAAAGAAAATTTAGATAGTCCTGTAAATTTTGAAGCTCTAGAAAATTTGGTTGAATATGTAATAAGTGGTGGTGTAGACGGTGTAGTACCTTTAGGCTGTACAGGTCATGCAAATTCTTTTGACATGGAAGAGCAAGAACAAATAGTTCAGACTGTTTTGGATATAGCAAAGGGAAAAGAAGTTATAGTGGGTGATGGTTCGAACTATACAAAACAAGCTATAGAAGATGCTTTATGTTTTGAGGATTTTGGGATTAAAACGCATCTGCAAATAAGTCCATATCAGAACAAACCAATGCAAGAAGGATTGTTTATGCACTATGGAAGAATTGCAAATGCAATTCAAGGAGAATTAATTATTTATAATGTTCCTGGTAGAACTGCTAGAAGTATTGAACCAGATACTGTTGTGAGATTGGCAAGGGAATATAGTAACATAATTGCTGTAAAAGAAGCATCTGGTGATATTGATAAAATAAAAAAAATCATTGACGAAACTTCTGATTTAGAAAATTTCAGTGTTCTTTCTGGAGATGATGGACTAACATACGAAATAATAAAAAATGGAGGTTATGGAGTAATTTCTGTATCAGCAAATATTGATCCTAAAAAAACTTCTGATATGGTACATTATGCTCTTGAAGGACAATATGAATCTGCCATTGCAATTGATGAACAATTAAGGGACTTGTACGAAGCATTATTTATAGAAACTAATCCAATACCAGCACATTATATGCTAACCAAAGTAGGAATAGATGCTGGGGTTCCTAGATTACCACTTACACCATTGACAGAAGAGTCTAGAATAGAAGTTGATAAAGTTATGAAAAATTTGGGGATTGCTTATGAATTTTGATAATGGAAATTTCCTTTTTGAGGATGTTGGGTTTAGAGAATTTGTAGATGAATTTGAAACTCCTCTTTATGTTTATGAAAAAAGTAAGATAGTGGAAAGATTCTCAGAGGTTGCTGAGGCTGTGATTTATGAACCAAAAAAACTTCTTTATGCATGTAAGGCTAATGCAAATCCTCACATAATGAAAGTTTTAAAAGAAGCTGGTTGTCACGGTATTGATGTTGCTAGTCCTGGGGAAATTGAATTTTCAAAACTTGCTGGTTTTAATTCTAAAGAAATGTTTTTCACATCTAATAGCGCCTCTCAAAAAGATTTAGAAATTGTTGGAGCAGAAAATATTAATTTTAATGCAGACTCTTTGGAACAAATAGAAACCTATGCAAGTCTTGAAGAAAGACTTAATGGAATCTCAGTTAGAATAAATCCTGGTATAGGGGCAGGTCATCATGAATATGTTATTACAGGTGATGAAAAAAGTAAATTTGGAATTCCTTACACTCAAGTTAATGAAATAATCCAAACAGCAAAAGATTGCGAATTGGAAATAGTAGGACTTCATATGCATATAGGATCTAGATTTTTAACAAGTGAGCCATTTCTAAAGGCTTCAAAATCTTTGCTAAGAACAGCTGAGAATTTTCCAGATTTGGAATATGTAAATTTTGGAGGTGGGGTTGGAATTCCTTACGGTCCGAATGAAAATGAAATTGATTTAAACAATTTTGGTGTTGGTCTCAGTGAAATTTTTGAACAATGGTGTGAAAATTATGGGAGGGATCTTGACCTTATCTTAGAAAATGGAAGATATTATGTTGCAGATTCAGGTTCTCTTTTAACAATGGTTACAGATAGAAAATTGACTCCATGTTATACCTTCATTGGAACCGATACAGGCTTTAATCATTTAATAAGACCTGTTCTTTATGGAGCTTATCATGAAATTGTAAATTTGTCAAACCCTTACGGAGAAAAAGAAGAAGTTCTTATTACTGGAAATGTTTGTGAATCTGGAGATGTTTTTACACGAGACAAGAATGGAATTAAAGAAAGAGAAATACCAAAACCAAGAAAAGATGATATTTTAGCAATTCTAAATGCAGGTGCATATGGATTTTCAATGAGCTCAAACTACAATTCAAGATTAAGGCCTGCAGAAGTTTTGATTGACAAAGAAAAATCTACATTGATAAGAAGAAGAGAAACTTACAAAGATATTGCAAGGACGATAACATGAAAGTAAAGTTAGCTGAAAGGGTCAAGAGGGTTCCAAAATACGCATTTGTTTACATAGAGGATTTGATAAAGGAACAAGAAAACAAAGGTGTAGACTTAATAAGACTTGGGGTAGGAATACCAGATGTACCAACCCCACAGTTTATTTTAGATGTATTGGCAAAAGAAACACAAAAACAAAAACATCACAGATATACACTTAACTCAAGTGGGGGAGAACCTTTCTTTAGAGAATCTGTTGCAAATTGGATGCAAAACAGATTCGGGGTTAGTTTAGAAGAAGAAAATGTTACTAATTTGATTGGGTCTAAAGAAGGTTTGGGTGTTATTGCTAAAACTCTTGTAGACCCAGGAGATTTTGTTTTAGTTCCTGATCCAGGATATCCGGTTTATGCAAAGGGTGGAGCAATTTTGAACGAGGGGGTTCCTTATTATATGAATCTCGAAAAGGAAAATGGCTATCTTCCATTGTTTGACTCTATACCTACTGAAATTGTAAAAAAGGCAAAATTAATGTATCTAAATTATCCCAACAATCCTACTACTGCTATAGCTAGCAATGAATTCTTGAAAGAATCTTTGAATTTTGCAGAAGATAATGGGATAGTCATAGCATTTGACAATGCTTACTCAGAAATAACTTTTGATGGTTATATGGCACCTTCCTTACTCCAATTTGACGGGGGAATGGATCATGTTGAAATGAATAGTTTCTCTAAAACCTTTTCAATGGGCGGGGATAGAATAGGGTTTGCCGTTGGAAACCAAGATGTGATTGGGGGGATGGTAAAAGTTAAGTCTCAGGTTGATATGGCTTCTCCAACTTATATTCAAGCTGCAGCAGCTGCTGCTCTGGATAGTTATGAGAGTTCCCAGAGACCCCCGGAGATAGAAGAGATTGTTGATACTTATAGAAAAAGAAGAGATGTTGCAGTTAAGGGTTTGAATGAAATAGGATATAAAGTAGAAAACCCAAAAGCTACATTTTATCTTTGGTTTGATTGTGGTATGAATTCTGTTGATTTCACAAAAGAAATGATAAGAAAGGGTGTTGTAGTAACTCATGGTTTGGCTTTCGGAGATTATGCAACAAATTATATAAGATTATCATTAATTCAGCCTGAGTCTATAATAGAAGAAGCCATAGGGAGAATGTCTTTATGACAGGATCAAATTCTTTTACAGAATTAGATTTTTCCCAAAGTATTGTGCACGAAACAGAAGGAGTAAGATATATTCCAATAGTAGAGGAAACTGAACTCTCTGTTTCTTATGTTTTTCTAGAATCAGAAAAATTTGTGCCCTATCACTCCCATGAAAAAACAAAACATGTTTATCATTTCTCTAGAGGTATGGGAGAGATAATTCTAGACGGAGAAAGATTCAAAATAGAAGCCCCATCAGTTATTCCTATACCCGAAGGGGTAGCACATAGAGTAAAAAATATTGGATCAGAAATGTTAGAATTTCTTGTAATAGAGATTCCGTCTGATGATGAAGATTATATAGAGGAAAAAATCAAAATCTAAACTTAAATCTTTCTATCTAATGATATAGTAGTATTCATTATACGAATTAGTATATAAATTTAACGATTATTGTTATTTTTTTACTATTTCTTTACGTATACCGTAAGCTTTAAATATATTATTTATTAATTATAAATCCTATGAACCAAAGAGTTATATTTGATGAGGAGCATGATCTTGTGCTAAATAATAATGGAACAATTTTAACTATACCACAGAATGTATTACGTAGATTACAAGGTTCTCTTTATTCTTCAAAAGGAGAGTGTGGTTTTACTGGTGAACAATTAGAATGTTTAACAGATATGTTAACCAGATTTGAGCAAGGAAATTATATTTTAAGAGGGTTTGAAGAATCAAACAATTATAGAGGAGATGATATCCTTTTAAGAGAAACAAGATACGAAGGTCTTAGAGAAACAACTTCACGTAATGTTTTTATTTATTTAGATATTGAAAGGTGTAAACAATGAGTGTATCAGAACTAAGATCGGTTACAAAAACTATAAAAAGAGATGAAGAAGAACTAACGCATAATTATATAGTAATTGAATTAGAGCACGATTTATATAAAAATAATAATGATGCTATTTTTCCAATTCCACCTAAAAATATGATAGATTTAGAAACTATTATAGAAGGACAAATAAGTTCAGTAAGTTCTATTTTAGATAGTTATAATTTAAGAGATATAGGAAAACCAGAATTTAGTGATTCTATAAACTTTAAATATTCTAGAGGGCTATTCTAATTTGTCGCCGGTCAAAGAGGAGTGGAAAGACCCGTTCCCATTCGAACACGGTAGTGAATCGCTCCATCGATCTGGGTTGTACTGTGGAAAACACGGGAAGCCCAGGACGCTGGCGATTTTTAAACTTTATTCTTACCAACCTTAGAGATGTGTGCTAAAAGGGGAAACTTAATAAATATAAGAAATTTAATATTTTATTATGTTTGGAATGAGTCTATTTGATGAAGTTGTTGAAATAATAAATCAGTGGAAACCACAACAGAAATATCCCAATGAATTAAAATATAGGGATGACTTAATGAACTTTATCCACGATAGACTTAGTAGTTCTACAAATATGCTTTTTGGAACTAAAAATATTTTGATTAGGAAAGAAGATGGTAGAGGTCTTTGTGATATTGCAGTAGGGAATAGAAAAGTTGGAATTGAACTCAAAAAAGATCTAAAATCTAAATCTCAAATTAATCGATTACAAGGGCAGATAGATGATTATGAAGATGATTACGAAGAAGGAGTTATTGTTGTTCTGGTCGGAAATGTTAATAAATATGTAGAGAACGAATTGAAACATAAACTTCAAAAAAAACTGGATAAATCTCCTGGTTTTGGGTTACAACAATTTAGAATTAAATTGATAAATAAATCAAATAATAAAATAAGAAAATTAAGAGACAAATCTCAGAATATTTTTGGATTAGACCTCAGTAATCCTTTTGGTTAGTAGGTATATTCCCCCAAAAAATCTGCAACTCCGCAAAAATCAAATATTTTTTATTTCACTTTATTCATCATTGAACATGGGTTGTGAGATTTCGGTTTTGCTTTTACCTCAACTTAAAAGCATTTAAATATAGTTACAAATAATTCTAATTTATGCCCGGGTAGTATAGTCTGGTTAGTATGCGAGCCTGTCGAGCTTGTGACTGGGGTTCAAATCCCCACTCGGGCGCCTGTGATAATATGATAATATTGAAATTAGACAAGGGTGTTGCACAAAGATTAATCGAATGGAAAGATATTCGGTTAGATCAACCAAGAAATTTAGCAGGAAAGGAATTATCTTTAGAACTAAGAAGTAGAGAAGTAGTAATAGAACTTCATAAAGATAAGAGAAAGAAAATGTTAGAAATATCGGATATTAATGGAAGTTTTGGATTATGGATAGATTTAACAAAAGATAAATTTGATAAATTAAAAAGAATTACAAGGGGCCCGTAACTCAGTCTGGTAGAGTACCGGGCTTTTATCCGTCAGGATAAAAGCATGTTGAGCTTTTAGCAATGACAGGAAGAAAACCTGCAGACTGTTAGTCTCGGTCTTTAAACCCGGGAGTCGCGGGTTCGAATCCCGTCGGGCCCACCATGTGATTAGATGAAAGTTGTAATATGTGAAGGAAAGGATATAATAAAAAGAACTGAAAACGCATTGAAAGAACTTTCACCGAGTTTACCCAAGGTTAATTCTAAAATATTAATAAAACCAAATTTGGTTGAACCAATGAAAAAAGATTCTGGAGCAGTCACGAGACCAGAATTATTAGAAGGAATAATAAAATTCTTAGATGATAATAAGTATAAAATATTAATAGGAGAGAGCTCGGCTGGTTATTATACTGATAAATGTTTTGAAAAAGCTGGATATCGTTACTTAACTGAAAATTATAATGTTGAATTGATAAACTTTGATGATTTTGAATTTGTAACCATAAAACTAAATGGAGAATTATGGAAAAATATTGAGGTAACAAAATTCATTTTGAAAACAGATTATTTGATATCAGCAGTACCTCTAAAAGAACATGCATTTGAAGTAACTCTTACATTAAAAAATATGATGGGTATTTTAAAACCAAAAGGAAGTTACCCTAATAAATCCTTTATGCATAAAGAAGATTCTTATGAAATTTGGACACAAAGAATGTGTGATATTTTAAAAAAGATTAAACCTAATTTAGGAGTTATAGATGGTACAACAGGTATGTATGGTTCTCATTTATATGGGAAATTAAAAGAATTTGATATCACAATAGTTGGAGAAGATCCTGTAGCTGTAGATTGTGTTGGTGCAAAGATTTTGGGTTATGATAAAGTTTTTTATATAGATAAAGCAATACAAATGAAAATAGGTAATAAACCAACATTAGTTAAAAAAATTAAAGTCGGAGTAAATAGATATGATTAACAAAGATTTAGCAAATCTTTATGGAATACTAATTGGTGATGGTTGTCTCTCTAGATATTCTAGAGCAAGAGCCATAGTTATAACCTGTAATTATTATAATGACCAACCTTTCTTTGACAAGATAGTTATCCCAATTTTGGCTAAGATTAGAAAAAAGAAAGTTGTATATAAGAAAAGGTCCAAACATGGGAAAATAGAAATAAATTTCTCTGATAAAGAACTTTTTGAGTACATAAAATCTTTGGGCTTTCCTGTTGGTAAAAAGAAAAATATATCTATTCCTAAAATATTCTTCGATCATAATTTAGAGAAAGATATTATATCCGGAATTTTTGCAACTGATGGTTCTCTAGTTATTACTAATAATAATGGTATAATGTATCCAAGAATAGAATTTAGAAGTATTTCTATTCCATTATTAGAACAAATAAAACAAAAATTAGAAAGTATTGGTATGAAAGGCGGTTTATATCCAAAATTCACACGTCTACAATTTAATGGATATAGAAATACCAAAATATTTTATAAAGAGGTAGGATTTATAAATCCTAAACATCAAACAAAATATAAAAATTGGTTGAATGAAAAAATGAGCCTGGGTGGCTCAGCTGGTTAGAGCGCTAGAAAAATTGGCGAAACTCATAAGTTGTTATGAGTTATGACCTTAAGGCATGACTGAAAACTTAGTCAGCTGAGAGATCTAGAGACCTCTAAATACAAAAAAGAGGCTAGAAGTCGTGGGTTCAAATCCCACCCCAGGCACCAGGTGATAAAATGATATCAGTGATAATACCAACCTATAATGAAGAAAAATTTATAGAAAGAACATTGAAAAAATTAACAAATCAAACAATTCCTAGAAATTCTTATGAAGTAATAGTTGTGGATGGAAATTCTAATGATAGAACAAGGGAAATTGCAAAAAAATATGCAGATAAGGTTATTATTCAGAAAAGCAAAGGTGTTGCCGGTGCAAGAAATGATGGAATAAGAATTGCAAAGTATGATTTTGTTGCAACAACAGATGCAGATGTTATCGTTCCAAAAGATTGGTTAG
This sequence comes from Candidatus Aenigmatarchaeota archaeon, assembly GCA_046760145.1. Lineage (GTDB taxonomy): Archaea > Aenigmatarchaeota > Aenigmatarchaeia > Aenigmatarchaeales > Aenigmatarchaeaceae > JBHIDO01. The sequence continues at coordinate 31,346 of JBHIDO010000002.1, read as the reverse complement.
AAAACATTTTATATCACCTAAATAATGGTTCAATTGCTGTTTGTGGTCCTGATGAGCCAATAGAAAAAACTAGAAAATCAAAAATAACCTTTTTCTTTTTAAGATATTTAATAAGAATATCTAGTTTATTCAAGTATTATTGTTTAGGTGGAACAAATTCTGCTTTTAAAAAAGATGTTTTTCAAAAAATAGGAGGTTATAGAATTTTACCGCATTCTGACGATGCAGATTTGAGTTTTAGATTCAGAAAATTAGGAAAAATAACTTATGACAAGAGGTTAAATGTTAAAGTTTCAACAAGAAGAATGGAAAAGCATGGTTATTTAAAAACATTATGGACATGGTTCAAAGGAGATATGAGATTATTGTTAGGAAAGAAATTAAAAGATATAAAGTATATTAGAGAAGATTATAACTAGTGAGATAATGAAAATTGTATTCTTTACAGATACCTATACCCCTCAAGTAAATGGTGTTGTTACTTCTATAAAGTTATTTTCAGAACAATTGAGAAAAAGGCATAAAGTATATATTGTCTGTCCTTATGATAAGAAGTTAAGAAAAGAAAAAAATGTATATGCTTTACGATCCTTTAGTTTCAGACCTTATCCTGAATATAGAATTGGATTACCATCTCTAAAAGTTTTAAGGATAATTAGAAAAATAAGACCAGATATAATTCATTTACAATCTCCTGCCTCTATTGGTTTGATCGGTTTGTCAATAGCAAAATTTTTGAAAATACCAATTGTAATGACATATCATACATTTCTTACAGATTATGTTCATTATTTGACAAAAAGAAAGTTCTTAAAAAAGATAAATAAAAGAGCAATAAGAAAGTATACAAAATGGTTCTTTAATAGAGCCGATATAATAACTGTTCCTAGCAATCCAATAAAAAAATTATTAAAAAGTTATGGAATTAGAAAACCAATAAAAGTTCTACCAACAGGTTTGAAATTAGAAGAGTTTAACATTAAAGTTAAAAAGAAAAATAAAGTTCCAGTAATTTTACATGTTGGTAGAATAACAAAAGAAAAAAGGATTGATGTTATTTTAAGAGAATTTAAAAAACTTCTCAAAAAAATTGATGCCAAATTAATAATAACTTCTGATGGACCATATAGAAAAGAATTAGAGAATTTGGTTAAAAAAATGAAATTAAAAAATGTTGAATTTACAGGTTATATTTCTCATAAAAAGGTTCAACCAAAAAGTTTAATAAAATATTATAAAACTTCTGATGTTTTTGCTTGTGCTTCTAAAACGGAAACTCAAGGTGTTGTTGCTTTAGAAGCATTTGCATCCAAATGCCCGGTTATTGTTAAAAATGCTTTAGGTTTTAAGGATTTTGTAATAAACAATTACAACGGAATTTTATTTAATAATGATAATGAAATTCATAAACATATTTTGAAAATATTAAATAATAAAAAATTAAGAAATAAATTAATAAAGAATGGATTAGAAACGGTAAAGAAATATTCAATTCAAAATTGTTCTAAAGATTTAGAAAATATTTATAAATCTCTTCTTAAACTTTAACAAAATAAGTCCTAATAAGATAAGAATAACTCCAGTTATTTCTAGGAGTGATAAAATTTCTGATAATAGGAATATTCCTCCCAAAATTGCAATAACACTTGAAATTCCTAATGCTAAAACTAATGTAATGTTTCCTCTACCTTTTTTCAATGCAAATTGCAGAAATCCATAACCAGTTAAACCAAGAATTAGTGCTAATAACAAAATAAACCAATAAGAATCATTTAGAAAAACTTTTATCAATAAAGCACCTGTTCCAAAAAATATTCCAGTTATTATTGCGTATACTTTATAATTCATTCAACCACCAAACGCAATTAGTATTATTCCTATAAATACCAAAATAAAACAAAAACCTTCGAACCGACTCAATTTTTCTCTAAATAATAAATAATTGAAAATAATTGAGAAAACCATTGCTGTTTCCATTAAAGGTTGTATTATTGCAATCTTCCCTACACTTAATGCATATATATAAATAGTAAATCCTGTTAAGGCAAGTAAAATTCCAGCTATCCATGTCTTAGATTTAATCAAATCTTTTGGTCTTATTTTTTTAACTTTGTCTAGACCGAGTTTCTGAATAGATAAAGATAAGCCACCAATAACAGCAGCAATTATTGCTAAAATCACTTCTCCAAGCATAAGATATATTTAAAAAATGTTAATATAAAATTTGATTATGCCTCGGTAGCTCAGTTGGAAGAGCGGCGGTCTTGTAAACCGCAGGTCGGGGGTTCGAGACCCTCCCGAGGCTTTATAAAATTAATATTTAGAAAATGTATTCTAAGAATCTAAGTAAAATTATTTAATGAACTTCTATATATTGTTTTGTTTCTAATGCTTTTTCTATCACCATTTTTAATGCATATGCGGCGTCTTTAACATCGTTTTCATTTTCAATTTTTACTCCCTTTATAAATTCTTCTTCTCCATTTGAGACTATGGTACACTTCCCTTATCAGAATAATGTCCCATTATAGATATTTTTATTTCTTCACTAACAAATATTCTATTCTAAACAAGGGGTCATCTACCAACTATTTATATTTGATAACATAATTTTTAATTATGAAGCCAATATTAACTAAAACACAATTTCTTAATTCATATAAACTTAAGAAATTTGCATTAAAATCAATGGAAAAATATAAAATTAATTTTCCTATTTATGGAAATGAGGATCTAGTAAAGATTATTTCATTTTTAACTTTTAATGGGCATCTATACTTATCTGAAAAGGCATTTCTATTTACTAGCTCTCTATTATCTGAGTTGAAAGAAATTGAAAGATTGGTTAAAAAAGAATTTAATTTAATTGGAAAATATAGAAAAATAAAAAGTAATTTTGGGACATGTTACGAATATAGAATAATTTCTGCTCCAATTTCTAGAATTCTAAAACTTTTGGATACTCCAACAGGAAGTAAAGTAAAACAAACATTTTTAGTTCCAACATGGATAAAAAATAATCTAGAATTTGCTAGATTATATTTAAAAATCGCATTTGATTGTGAGGGTAGTATTTGGAAAGAACCAAATAGAATGAAAATAAGATTTAAATTACATAAGATTGAAGAAAAATTAGAAAATGGAAAATTATTTATGAAAGATATGAAGGATATGCTTAAAAGATTTAACATAGAAACTACAAAAACCTGGATAATCAATGGTAATCTAAGAAAAGACGGTTATAAAACCAAAGGTTTAGTTTTTGACATAAAGACAAAGAGTTTGGAATCATATAAAGAACAAATAGGTTTTAATAATATAAATAAAAGGAATAAATTAATAAAATGGGGTCGTTGAAGGGCGACCATGCTGGGGATTTTTTTAAAACCAGAATCGTGGTCCAACCAGGTTAAGATGGCTGGCTCCAGAATTTTGCTGGAGCTTTGATGAAAAGATGATAAAAAAGTTGGTATGTGGCTCTGGTGCCATGGTGATACCAGCTGATCCCGGTTCGAATCCGGGCGACCCCACCATTGGTGATAACATGAATTGTATATTTTGTAAAATTGTAAAGGGAGAAATACCTAGTTATAAAGTTTATGAGAGTGATAATTTTTTAGCATTTCTAGATATAAGACCATTAAATCCAGGACACACAATGGTTATTCCAAAAAAGCATTATAGATGGGTTTGGGATGTACCAAATGTTGGAGAATATTTCGAAGTTGTAAGTAAAATTGCAAATGCAATTAGGAAAGCTTTTAATACAGAATGGGTTGTTTCGATGATATTTGGAGAAGAAGTAGAACATGCACATATTTGGTTAGTTCCTAGATTTTCGAATGATGGACATGGAGGATCAATTAATGTAGAGAATGTTAAAAAATTATCTGATGAAGAAATGAAAAATATTGCTAGAAAAATAAGAGAGTCTTTTTAAATAATTCTAGTTTAATTATCTTATGCACCAGTCTAGGTGAATTATTATGGAAATAAGAAATTATTTAATAAAACTAGGAAAAACAAATCAAAATATTTACATTCATGGGATAACATCTCTAGTTTCTGAAATCTTAGAAATGTTAAAGTTAAAAATTTCTATTTCAGATTTATCTAAAGAACTTAGTGTACATAAATCACTTATTTACAAATGGAAGAAATCTACTCCAATTTCAATTAGAAATTTTATTTATTTATGTAAAAGACTATCAAATACAAAATATATTGATGAAGCATACAAAATAATGAGTGGATTTTCTTCTAGAAATGGTAAAATAATACAATTACCAAGAAGATTAAATAATAAATTAGCTTACTTAATAGGTGTTATTATTGGTGATGGTGGAATTACAACTGAAAGAGCTACTATTACAATATCAAGTAAAGATTTAAGAGTAATAAAAACTATAGTTGATAATACCTTCAATGTTGAATCTAAAATTATAAACTACAGGAATTATTCTGTTCTATCCTTTACCTCAATTCCTATTAAACAATTTTTGATGTATGTATTTGATTTACCAGAAGGAAAGAAAAAGAATAATATACGAGTTCCGAAAATTATAAAAGATGCTCCACTATTACTTCAGATAAATTTTATACGTGGTCTTTACGATTCTGATGGTTCATTAAGTATGCGTAAAGATGGTAGAAGAACACTAGCAATAAAACAGAGTACTAAAATACTTTTAAAGGACGTTCTTGATATCTTAAATAAGGCAAATATCAAAGCTAAAATATATCCAGATAGAACTATGAACTCTTGGGCACTAGCAATGTTCAATAATCAAGAAATAGAGAAACTATTGAAATTATTTGATAATGCGGCCGTAGTCTAGTCTGGTTAGGACCTCAAACATTTATGTGGGTAAGCCTTCCATAGACTATGAAGAAAGCTGATGACCTGGGTTCAAATCCCAGCGGCCGCACCAAGTGTTTTTATGAAATACAAAAAAAGGCTACAAATTAGAAATCAACAAATCAAAATAGCAAAGGAAAGAATAGAAATTTTAAAGAAAATGATTAAGAAATACCCTAAGTATTCTAAAAGATATAAAGAATTAATAAATAAAATAGTAAAGAAGTATAGATTAAATATTTAAATAACAAAGTGTTATGTGATAAAATGCGAGATATCCCACCATCAGAATTAATAAAGAAATTATCAGAAGAATTAAAGAAAAATGAAAATATAAAACCTCCAGATTGGTCTAGATTTGTGAAAACAGGAGTAAATGCAGAAAAACCTCCTATTCAAAAAGACTGGTGGTATATGAGGTCAGCAGCAATTTTAAGAAAAATTTACTTAAAAGGTCCAATAGGTGTTCAAAGACTTAGAACAGCATTTGGATCAAGAAAGAGAAGGGGTCATAAACCTGCTCATCATAGAAAAGCTGGTGGAAAAATAATAAGATTAATATTGCAACAATTAGAAGCAGCAGGATATATCGAAAAGGTTGAAAAACCAAGAAAGGGAAGAAAAATAACACCTCAAGGTCAAAGATTTGTTGATAAGTTGATTAAATGACAGAACCAGACATGATAGAATTAGAAAATGAAAAAAAGAAAATTTTAGGAAAAATTTTATCAAAAAAAGCTTACGAAAGATTAGGAAGAATTAAAATGGTAAATCCTATAATTGCTTCACAATTGGAAATGTATTTGATTCAACTTCATCAATCAGGTCAATTAAAAAAGGTAATTGATGATAAAAAATTAAAACAGATATTAAACCTTTTAATTCCTAAAAAGAGAAAAACAAAAATAAAAAGAAAGTGATTAGATGCCTAAAAAATTACCTAAAAAGTTAAGATTAATAAAGGCTTCAAAAAAGAAGAGAGCTCCTAGATGGGCTGATCTTAAAAGATATGGAAAACGTGCAAGAACAAGAAGAATTCAAGTTCATAGAACAAAGAATTGGAGAAGAGGAAGGTTGAAAAAATGAGAAAACCTTGTTCTAACATTGAGATAAATAAGCAAAACTGCCCATGTACATACGAACCTTGCTCAAAAAAGGGTATATGTTGTGAATGTATTAAGTCTCATTGGAAAAGAGGAGAATTACCAGCGTGTTTTTTTCCTAAAGATGTAGAAAAAACATTTGACAGATCAATAGAGAGGTTCATAGAAACTCAGAGATGATCTTATGCCAGAAGAAAGAATTTTTAACATTCCGTTAAGAGATGCTTATGGAAAACAAAGAATAAGAAGATCGAAAAAAGCTGCAAATATTGTTAGAAATTATTTGAAAAGGCATATGAAAGCTGAAAAAATTAAAATTGGAAAATCTATTAATGAAAATATTTGGAAAAGAGGAGCAAAAAAACCTCCAAGAAAAATAAGAATTCATGCAATAAAAGAAGAAGATATTGTTTATGCTGAACTAATTGGAGTTGATATTGTAACTCCTTCTAAAAAAGAATTAAAGAAGAAAGAGAAAAAGAAAAAAGCAAGAAAAGAGAAAATAAAAAAAGAAAGAAAGGAAAGAAGAAAAATGACAATTCAAGAAGAATTAGAAGAAGAATCAGGAAAAAAGAAGGAACCAGAACCAAAAGAAGAAATAGAAAAAGAGATTAAAGAAGATAAAACCGAAATTAAAAAAGAAACTCCTGAACATCCTGTGTAAACTTTAAGTTCTTATTTAATCAATAAAAATCATGAAATTCCTTAAAACAAGTTTTTACGGAGACCCAAATATTGGTTTGTATGGTTTTTCTACTGATAAATATTGTTTGTTAGGTTTAGAACCTAGTAAAAAAATATTAAAAAAAATAAAACATACTCTAAATGTAAAAATAAAAATAATAAAAATAGCTGGAACAGAATTGGTTGGAATATTTTCTACTGGTAATAAAAATGGCATCTTATTACCTAAAATAATCGAAAAACAAGAAATTAGAAATTTGAAAAAACTAGATTTAAATTTCGAAATAATTAATTCAAGAAAAACTGCTTTGGGAAATTTAATATTATGCAATGATTATGGTTGTTTGATATCAAAGAATTTGAAAAAATTCAAAAAACAAATAAAAGATGTTTTAAATTGTGAAATAGTAACAGGGACAATAGCTGGTTTAGAAATAGTTGGTTCAACTGCTATTGCTAATAATAAAGGTTGTTTATGTCATATGAATTCAAAGAAAGATGAGATTCGAAAAATAGAAGAACTTTTAAATGTAAAAGTTGATATAGGAACTGTAAATTATGGAAGTCCTTTTGTAAAGTCTGGAATAATAGTTAATAACAAAGGAATTATTTTTTCAGAACAGACTACAGGTCCAGAATTAGGAAGGATAGATGAGGTGTTTAAATGAAAAAGGAAGAAATGGAGAAGAAAGTAATACAACATCAAATGTTACAAAATAATTTAAGAATAATTCAAGAAAGAGAAACATTAATAACAAGAAGGCTAGAAGAATTAAGGAGTACAAAACTTGCAACAGAAGAATTAAAGAATATTAAACCCAGTGATGCATTGATTCCAATTGGTAGTGGCAACTTTGTTTTTGGAAGAATATTAGATAGTAATAATATTATAGTTGGAATTGGTAGTGGGGTTGCAATAAAGAAAAAAAGAAAAGATGCAATTGAAATTCTGGAAAAGAAAATAAATGAAGTGGAAAATGTTCTTGATGATCTTTCTAATCAAGCACAAATAATAATTGATCAAATGAGAAAAATAGAATTAGAAGTACAAAAGTGATAAAATGTTTGGATTCTTAAAGAAGAAACTAAAAGAAAGTGTTAATAAAATAAAAAATGTAGCTAAGAAAAAAGAAGAAGTTATAGAAAAGATCGAAAAAGAAATAAAAGAAGATAAAATTCCTGAAGAAATTGAGAAAATAGAACCTAAGTTGAAGGAAGAAATTAAAGAGGTAAAGAAAAAACCAGAGAAGAAAAAGGGTTTAATTAGAAAAATAAAAAAAGCTATTACAGAAAAAGAATTGAAAGACGAAGACTTGAATGAAGTTATGAAAGATTTAGAAATTTCTTTAATTCAGTCAGATGTTGCAGTTGAAGTTGCAGAAAAAATAATTAAAGATTTAAAAAAAGAATTAATAGGAAAATCTGTAAAGAGAAGGGAAATTGAAAAAATAATTAATAATTCATTTAAAAAATCAATAACAGAAATTTTGAACGTAGATGGATATGATTTCTTAAAAAAGGTTAAATCAAAAAAACCATTTTTGATAGTATTTTTAGGTTTTAATGGATCTGGTAAAACCACAACTATTGCTAGAATTGGGAAATTACTAAATAAAAATAATTTAAAATGTGTTTTTGCTGCAGCTGATACATGGAGAGCTGCAAGTATTGAACAACTAGAAGAACATGGAAGGAAGTTAGGAATAGAGGTTATTAAACAAAAATATCTGGCTGATCCTGCAGCAGTTGTTTTTGATGCAGTTAAACATGCAGAGGCAAAGGACATTGATGTTATATTGGCTGATACAGCTGGAAGATCTCATACCAACATAAATCTTATGGATGAATTAAAGAAAATAATAAGAGTTAATAAACCTGATTTGAAGATTCTTGTTTTGGATGCACTAACTGGAAATGATATTTATGACCAATGTAAAATGTTTAATGACGCAGTTGGAGTTGATGGATTAATAATAACAAAGGTAGATGTATATGAAAAAGGTGGAGCAGCTATTTCTGCTGCCTATACAATAAAAAAACCTTTGTTATATTTAGGAGTTGGTCAAGGTTATGATGATTTAGAGAAATTTAATGCTGATAAAGTTGTTAAGAACTTATTATAATGATTTTGCTAATCTTATTAAATTTCTAATGTTAGCTTGTACACCTATAGGATTAATTTCTTTTGATGCATCATATAAACTGTTCACATAATACGTACCATAATTAAAATTAGTAATTGTATTATGAGTTATTTCTTTTTCAGATTTTACTTTCTCTACTGTTCTTATTCCTAGCTCACATTCATAAGAAAGAATACTCCCTTTTTTATAGTTACAATCTTCACAAATAGAATTACATTCTTTCAATGTTTTTATTAATAACTTTATAATTTTATCTTTCATAGAATTTCAATTGCATTAATAACTTTATATTTATTTCGGTATTATGATTCCGTCCAGATTCTCATATTTTCCTTCTAAATAAGCCTTAGCTGTTAGTGCACATAATAATGCATCATATTCATGTTCATTTTTTCTTGGTTCTTTTGTTAGTCCTAGAATTCTTTCAGTTGCTTGCGGAAAAACTTCTATTACTTTATACTTTCTTTCCTTTAAAACTCTCATTAAATGAGAAGCTCTCATTGTTAACAATTTCATTGTTGGTAATAAAGGAGAAAGAGGTCTGAAACCTCTTTTTAATAATTTTTCATCACAAGGTCTCCATGCACCAATCCTAGGAGACCAGAATGGTCCATCAATTGCTATACATTTGGGTTTAATATTTTCAATTTCCTTTAAAATATCAAGGTCTGTGTATAATACCTTGGTTTCAGCTCCATGCTTTGTTAATAAACAGAAACCAGTTGGATTTTTAGGTTTTCCAGCTAAATCAATTCCAACAACTTTCATAATAATATTTAAAAACATTAAAAATTAAACTCTTTCTATGCTTGAAAAATTATCTTCAGGTTTAAAAAAAGCATTAAGGAAAATAACCAAAGCAGGTTATATTGATAAAGAGGTAGTTGAAGAGCTAGGAAATGATATGCAAAGAACTTTGTTAGCTGCAGACGTTAATGTTGAACTGGCTAAACAACTAATAGAAAGAATAAAAAATAGAGCATTAAATGAAAAACCTCCTGCTGGTATGACGCCAAAAGAACATCTAGTTAAAATCGTTTATGATGAACTAGTAAAATTTGTTGGAAAAAAACCTGAAATAATAATGAAACCAGGAAAAATCTTATTTATAGGTTTGTTTGGGTCAGGCAAAACAACCTCTATCGCAAAGTTATCAAAATATTATCAGAAAGGGGGGCTAAGACCAGCAATTATTGGTTGTGATATTCACAGACCAGCTGCCATGGATCAAATAGAGCAATTAGCAAAGAAAAATAACATTCCATATTATATTTCTAGAGAAATTAAAGATCCATTAGAGATTGCAAAAAATGGAATTGAAAAATTCAAAAAATATGATATTTTGATATTCGATTCTGCAGGAAGAGATGCATTAGATAAAGAATTAGCAAATGAATTAAAAAAATTAGGAGAATTTATAAAATCAGATGAAGTTTTACTAACAATACCAGCTGATTTGGGACAAGCAGCAGGTACACAAGCAAAAGAATTTAATAGATTAGTAGGAATAACCGGTATATTCTTAACAAAAATGGATGGAACCGCTAAAGGAGGTGGAGCATTAACAGCTTGCGCAGTTACAGGGGCTCCAGTTAAATTTATCGGAACAGGAGAAAAAATTGAAGCATTAGAAATTTTTGACCCTGAAAGATTTATTTCAAGATTAATTGGGTTTGGAGATTTGCAATCATTACTAGAAAAAGCAAAAGAAGCTATTAAACCAGAAAAAGCTAAGAAAGTTGCAGAAAGAATAACAACAGGAAAATTTACAATGGATGATTTTTATGAACAATTAAAGGGAATGGGTAAAATGGGATCATTAAAAAATGTTCTTGATATGATGCCTGGAATGGGTATGATTAAATTACCAAAGAAATTTGATATTTCTAAACAAGAATCTAAAATGAAAAAATGGAAATTTATTATAGAGTCCATGACAAAGGAAGAAAAAGAGAATCCAGATATTATAAACCCTTCTAGAATAAAAAGAATTGCTAAGGGTTCTGGAACAAATGAGTCAGAAGTTAGAGAATTACTAAAGAATTATAAACAAATGAAGAGGATGATGAAAATGGTTACTAGCAAAAGAGGAATGTTTGCCAAATTAGCTAAAAGATTTAAAGGTTTTAAATAATTATTTATAAGGGATTTTATGGAGAGACCAAGTTGGGATGAATATTTTTTAAGTATAGCCAAAGAAGTTTCTAAAAGAGGAACTTGTCCAAGATTAAATGTAGGATCTATTATTGTAAGAGACAAACGTATTATTTCAACAGGATACTCTGGTGCTCCAAAGGGTTTACCACATTGTCATGATGTTGGTTGTTTAATGGTAAAATCAACAGATCATACGGGAAAAATTAAAGAACATTGTTGGAGAACTGCACATGCAGAACAAAATGCAATTGTACAGGCAGCAATGCACGGAGCATCAACAGAAGGTGCAACCCTCTATACAACAGATGAGCCATGTCTTATTTGTGCAAAGATGATAATAAATGCAGGAATAAAAAGAGTGGTTTGTGCAAGGCCTTATCATGATGCAGAATTATCAAGACAATTTTTAAAAGAAGCAGGAATAGAATTAGTTTTCTTAAATCCAGATAAGGAAAAGGATTAATATGGTTGTAAAATCGCATGGAGCAAGAAGAAGAACAAGAGAAAAGTTCAGAAAAACAAAAAGAATGACTGTAAATCAATTTATGAAAAAATTCTCTAAAGGAGATAAGGTAGCAATAAAAATAGAATCAGGAGTTCAAAAAATGCCATTTAGAAGATTTTATGGTTTAACTGGAGAAGTTATTGGAAAAAGAGGAAGAGCTTATATAGTTCAAATAAAAGACGGGAATAAGTTAAAGAAAATAATTGCAAAACCAGAACATTTGAAAAAACTTTAATATTTCAATTATATATTCTATTTTATGATTCAAAGTATAGTTGTTGCTGGAGTTTTGATAAAAAATGATAAAGTCCTATTATTGAAAAGAAAAGATGATGAAGAAATTTATCCTGGTGAATGGGAACTACCTAGTGGAAAGGTAAAATTTAAAGAAGATCCAAATAAAGCATTGATACGAGAATTTAAAGAAGAAACAAATCTGAATATTAAAATAATAAGGCCAGTTAATATTCATCATTTCTTTGTGGAAAAAGAAAACAGACATGCGATTCAAATAAATTATCTTGTTAGACTGATTGGAAAGGAAAATATAAAATTATCAGACCACAGTGAATTTTTATGGTTACCTTTAAATAAATTAAATAGTTTTAAAACATTTAGTGATATTAAGAAAGCTATTAAACTTTCTAAAGAAAAAATAAAATAGCGGGGATGGCGGAGTCTGGTCAAACGTGCAAGGTTGAGGGCCTTGTGCCTTAGTGGCTTCGTGAGTTCAAATCTCACTCCCCGCACTTTTATAGATTATAGTTCACACTAAGCATAGTAATCTAATTTCTTAGAATTTACTAAAATCTTCTTCTTTTAGCAAAACACTCTTTACAAAAGACAGGCTTGCCCTCTGTTGGTTTGAAAGGAACTTCACATTCCTTTCCACACTCAGAACATACCGCTTTATGCATCTTTCTAGGTCCAAAGTTTCTTCTGAATCTTCCAGACCTTTCGTTATGTCTCATTATTTTTTCACCTTATTATTAGTTATACATTTGATTATTATAACATAATCATCTGTATACTGCTTAAAGTAATGTTAATAGGTATATAAAGTAGTATGGTACATATATTTTCGATATACTTGAACTTAATTTCTTATTTAGGGCATTGGATTGAAGAATATATTCAGAAAATCTTATAGAATCCACTTACCATACTTAGAAAAATATTTAAATATCAATTTTATTATAAACTTTTAAAGTGGTTAAATGAAGGTTCCTAAGCATATTGGAATTATTCTGGACGGAAATAGAAGGTTTGCAAAGCGTTTAATGAAGCAACCATGGAAAGGTCATGAATGGGGGGTTAAAAAGGTTAGAAAAGTCTTAGAATGGTGCAAAGAATGCGGAGTTAAGTATGTTACATTATATTCATTTTCTATTCAAAATTTTTCAAGACCAAAAAAAGAATTTGATTTTCTTATGAAACTATTCAAAAAAGAAGCATTAGAAATATTAGATCCAGAACATGATGTTCACAAATATAAAATTAGAGTTAAGGCAATTGGAAGAATTCATAGGCTACCTAAGGATGTTCAAGATGCAATTAGAAAAGCAGAAAAAGCAACAGAGAATTATGATAAATATTTTTTAAATATAGCAGTTGCATATGGGGGACAAGAAGAAATAACAGATGCAATAATTGATATTGCAAAAAAGGTTTCTAAAGGAATAATTGATATTAAGGATATTAATGAAGATTTAGTTAAAAATTCTTTATACACAGATGGTACACCTTATCCTGATTTGATAATAAGAACTGGTGGTGAAAAGAGATTAAGTAATTTCTTGTTATGGCAATCTGCATACTCTGAATTGGTATTTGTAGATAAGATGTGGCCAGAATTTGAAAAAGAAGATTTTAAAAATTGTATTAAGGAATTTCAAGAAAGGAAAAGAAGATTCGGGCATTAAATACTTTCAAATATTTTTTTAACCCTTTCTTTTCCTATTGATAGAATAAGTGGAGCCAATCTTGGTCCGAATGGTTTTCCTAATAAAATTAGATATGCTCCTCTGAAAAATATTTTGGATTCTAAATCATTATTTCTAGCTATTTCAAAAAATTTTGTGTAAAGTTCCTTTTCACTTAATTTCTTTTTTAATTCTTTTGATAAATCTTTCAATGCTTTTTTTTGTTTTTCATTTAATTTACTAGAGTCAGGTTTCTCAATTAATTTTATTTTAAATTCAGGAGCATATTTTTCTACCCAATTCTTTGCTGATTTTAGTCTTTTTTCAATTCTCTTTTCTTCATCTTTGCTTATTTTTCCCTTTATATGACCAGTTGTCCTAAACAATTTTATTGCACTATCTAGATTCATGAGTTGAGAAACTATTGCAGCAAAATTATATGGAATCACTAATGATCTTTTTGGTATTTTTATCTGAGATAATTCATAGCTTCTTTTAATATGTTCTCTATCAGTTTCATTTTCTATTTTTTTCTCTCCAAAATAAACCAATTCTCCTTCATCGTACTCATCAAACAGAACATGAATATTAGTCAAATCTAATACTAATCTTTTCATTGGCTTTGATTTTATGAACCAATATCTTAAAACTTCTGGTTCACCAATTTCTAACCATTCTTTTGGTGAAATACCTATAAAACCAGAAGCAGTCATTTCACCTATTTCTTTTCCACCTTTAGATAATGCTACCCATTCATACGGAAAACCTTTTGGAGGTTCTATGTTAAAGAAATTTTTTGCAATATAAGAGCAACTTTCCCTACTTCCACCAGCAGCTGCATGATCTTTTCCATATGGTTCAAATTCAATATGTAAAAATTTCCATAAAGCTGCCCACTCAATACGCCAATTCAACTTCCCTTCTGTTAAAGAAGATTCTCCCATATTTCCACATTTACATTTATACTTAATTGTAAATTTTTCCAAATCAAATGAGATAGGTTCAGCATCTGTTATTTTTTTACATTTGTTACAAATTGGATTATAAGGGATCCAACCTTTAGGATAAGGATTTCTTTTCCTGTACTTATTTACTAATAATCTTAATTTTTCTCTTCCAGTTAAACATTTTTTAATTATTTCTTTAAACTCTTTTTTCTTATAAATTTCAGATGTTTTTACTATCTTAGGTTTCAGTCCAAAATCTTTCAAATAATTTCCAAAATCTTTCCAAAAATGTTCATTCCAACTAGAGCAACATTTGTCAGGACAAGGGATATCATTTAATCTCATACCAGTATATTTTTTAACTAATTTAGGATCTTTTAAAACTATTTTTAATGGTTTTTCTTTTTGCGGATCATGATCATATTGAATTAAATATTGAATTGTTTTTATTTTCTTTTTCTCTAAAATTCTTTTTATTACATCATCTACTATTAATTCTCCTCTTAGTCTTCCTATGTGTTGTAATCCTCTCATAGATAATCCAGCACTTAGATGAATGGGTTGCTTTTCTTTTTCCAACTCTTTAGCAGTTTTATCTGCCCAATGTACCTCCATACTATCACTTAGTATTACCTAAATATTTAAATTATAGCCATACAAAAAGAGCTTATGGATGTTTATACATTATCAATAATTGCGTTTTTTATTATACTTGGCATTTTGATATATAAGGATAGAAAAAATATTGAATTCAAATACATTCTTTTAATGCGTAGAACTAAAAAGTTTAGAAAATTTATAGATAAAATGGCTCAAAAATCACCTTTATTCTGGAAAATTGTTTCAACTATAGGAATAATAGTTTGTTTCTATTATATGTTACAGGGATTATATCTTTTATCAGTTTTAAGTTACAATATATCAGTAGGAGTTATCAAAGAGCCAGCATTACAATTTATTTTACCAACCCCAAGTGCTACGGGCTCTACAGGACCAGGTTATATTTTAATTCCGTTTTGGTTCTGGATAATTACAATCTTTTGTATACTAGTTCCACATGAATTATCTCATGGAATTATTGCAAGAGCAGAGAAAATAAAGTTAAAATCAGTTGGTCTATTACTTTTAGCAATATTTCCAGGTGCATTTGTTGAACCTCAAGAAAAACAAATAAAAAAGGCAAAAACCTTAACAAAACTAAGGATATTTTCTGCTGGTTCATTTGCAAATTTCCTAGTTTCATTTGTTGTCTTTCTTTTAACATTATATGTAATTTGGCCAATGGCTGTTAGCCCAGGAATCCAATTAATAAGCGTTAATTCTTCTAGTCCTGCTGAAATAGCTGGATTAAAGGGAGGAATGATATTAACAGAAATTAATGGGATTCCTATAACAACCAGTTATAATGAATATTTAGCTGGTAGAGGGTATTTTTATGAAGAAATAGGTTATGTACAACCCAATGAAACTATAACAGTAAAGTCAAATGGAAACAATTATAACATAGCTTTAGCATTTGATGAAGAAACTAATACAACTTATATGGGTATAACCTATTCTCCTGTTTTTAAAGTAAATACAGCCTTTTTTATAGGAATTCTAATTCCACTGTTAACAATGATATCTTTGTTTTCATTAGCAGTTGGAATAATCAATATATTACCAATTTATCCTTTAGATGGAGGATTAATAATACAGGCTCTAACAGATAGATTTTTCAAGAAAAGATCAAAAGCAATTGTTAAAGCAATAACTTATGTTATTTTATTAATCTTAATTTATGATTTTGTTGGTCCATTCTTATGAATTAGATTATTTTCAATTTTTTTATATTTGAATTTCTTAATAAGAATTCTCTGATAACGTTTATGTTACTTCCTTCTCTTCCAATAACAGCACCTCTGTCTTTGGAATCTAAAGAAACAATTGCATTATCATCATTAATTTCTATTTTTTGAGATTGGGGAATCATATTCTTTATAAATTCCAAATCATTTTCAGACCATTCAAAAATTTTTATAGGTTTTTTTAACATTTTTTCTGCAGTTCTAATAGTTTGTCCATTTTTTCCAATTGCAATTGCAACCTTTCCAGGGTTAACTAAGAAATAAATAGTATCATAAATAATACAATCTCTAACTTCAGTTCCAGTTATATTTTCAAAAGCAGTTATAACTCTTATTGTATCTGTATCAAAGTCTCTCATTTTACTTCACTCTTTATTGCTAGAGTTGCTATTGGAAATGGTTTACCACAAAATATTCCTAATTGTTTTGCTGTACCATCAAATTTTTCTACTTTTATTTTAGAAATTTTTGAGTAATGATTAATATCATTCTTAATATTTTCAGGACAATTACTAGCAATCATAACTAATTTTACATTCTTTGTTTTTAAATATTTAATTGTTCTCTTACTACCGATAATAACATTATTTTTGGTTAATGCATCTTTTAATTCTTCTAATGTCACATTATCACTTTTCCTTGAATATTAAATCAAACATTCCTGTTCCAATTGGAACAACCTGATTTATCATAACGTTTTCTACTATAGATTCTAATTTGTCCACTTCTCCCTGTATTGCTGCATTGGTTAAGTGTTTGATTGTTTCCTCAAAATTAGCTCTCGCTAAAACAGAACCCTTTGCTCCTGCTACTCCATATCTTCCTATTGCTTTTATCTTTCCATCAGCTGTCATCACATCTGCAACAAGCATGACATGTCTAATATCAACATCTAGGCCTTGTTCTCTAAGGGTTGACATGGCTTCGTTTATTATTGATTGTCTTGCAGCTTCTACCCCCAAAACCTTTAGAATTTCATGAATATTATTAGAGACTGTTCTTGTTGTGTCTACTCCTTTTATTTCCATAACTTTTTGCAAATTACTTCCTAAGGTATTAATTACCCACTCAGAATCTTTTTGGGTAACAATGATCTGTGTTACACCCTTTACTCCTTTAATACGAGTATTTAGAATCTTTGTTTTTAATTTTTGCAATTCTTTAATTGTTAGTTCATCATTTGGTTTTATAATAATTTTATTTTTTAGTTTTCTTATGGTTAAACCCTTTAATTCTCTTAATTTATTAACAACATTAATCAATTTTAATTCTCTCTCTTTTAAAAATTTAATATCAATTGGAATTTCAATCTGTAGATTTAATAAATCAACAACAGGTTGTATTGCTATATCTTTTATCTTAGCTTCTTGAATATTTGCTGCAACCTTATGTGCTTTATCTTTTGTATTGTATTTCTTTTTCAAATAGACAGTCATCATTGGTGTTTTGGGTGTTCTTCTTGCATCAAATACTTCTATTAATCTTGGTAATCCTAATGTTACTTGAATCTCTGTAGCACCTGCTACGTGATAAGTTCTCATAGTCATTTGCGTACCTGGTTCAGAAATACTTTGTGCAGCAACAACACCTATTGCTTCTCCAGGTTCAAAATGACTATTCTTATAAATATTAATAACTTTATCAATAACTTTACTTTTTTGAGATTCTGTTAATTTGAATTCTCTAAAAATATTTCTCAAATCTTCAATTATTTTTGGTGGTAATATTTTTTGAGCCTCTTTTAATTTCATTTTATCACCTTAAAACAGATTGTACAATTGATCTCACATCTAAAATTCCCCAATCTGATTTTGCTGGATCAATTCCATCTTCTCCAGGAACAAACTGAATTATAACTTTTCTATTATCTCTTATTGTTCCATCATATTCTATTTTTAAATCTTGTAGAGCATTCATTAATCTTCTTTCTAAATAACCACTATGTCTAGTTCTAAGAGATTTATCCATAAGAGATTCTCTTCCTGAAATTCCATCAAAGAAAAATTCAAACGGATTTAATCCACTCTTAAAACTATTTATTATAAAACCATGAGCAATTGGAGATAAGTCACCCACCATAAAATGAGACAATGTCCTATCATGATATCCTCTATGAATTCTCTCTCCTAATACTCTTGCTTGCCCAACAGAAGATGATAATTGAGTTATATGTGTTAATGATCCTCTAGCTCCTGATTTTGCCATAATTATTGCACAGTTTTCCTCAATAGATTTTTCTATAAGTTTTCCTATATCTTCACTAACTTTTGAGAGAACTCTTAATAAATGTTGTTCCAAACTTTCTTCAGCACTTCTTCCAGGTAAAATTTCTATTTTACCTTTTTTATAATCTTTTATTAAATCATTAGATTTTTTATTGGTTTTTTCGATTAATTGCTTAATCTTATTGATTATCCCAGGTTTCAAGTCAATATCATCTAATCCAATTGTAAATCCTATTTTATCAAGATAATTTATTGTTAATAATGCCACTTTATCAATAAATTCATGTACAGCTTCTGTTCCATATTCTTTTTCAATGATATCTATTAATTTTCCATATTCACTTCCAATTGCTTTTATATCGATAATACCACGTTTTAGTTGCCCATTCTTGATAACAACATAACCATCGTTTGGGCAAGTTCCCTTAATGCACTTTTCACATCCACAAACCTTTGCTTTAAATTCTACATTTAATCCTTCTGGTAAAAGGTAACTGAAAACTTCTTTTCCAGTGAACATTTTTTTCTTAGGCAATTCAACATTCAAACCAATTCCTGTTAATAACTTAAATGTTTCTTCTCTTGTTAATTTAGTATTCTTATGAGTTAGCATATATGCTCCTGATATATGATCATGTCTACAACCAATAATTGGTCCTCCAAATCTAGGAGATCTAATATGTTTTTGAACTTCCATTAATATTTTAGATTCTACTTGAGCCTCTTCTGTTTGTGGAACATGTAAATTCATCTCGTCTCCATCAAAATCAGCATTGTAAGGGGGACAAACACATAAATTCAAAGTAAATGTTCTCCAAGGTGTAACTCTAACCCTATGGGCCATTATTGACATTCTATGTAATGAAGGTTGTCTATTAAACAAAGCAATGTCATCATTTTGTAGCTGTCTTTCAATAATATAGCCAGTAGTAATTTCCTTTGCAACTTCTTCTTTAGTTTCTTCTGTAACTTTTTTCCTTCTTCCATCAGGTCTTATAACATAATTTACAGAAGGCCAAACCGGTGCTCTTAGGATTAATTCTCTTGCATAGTTTATATTATTTTCATGAACAGCCAATGGAATTGTTAATTCCCTTGCAATAGCTAATGGAACCCCAACTTCATTTATTGATATGAAAGGATCTGGAGATATTACAGTTCTAGCAGAAAAGTTAACACGTTTTCCTGCCAGATTTTGCCTAAATCTTCCTTCTTTTGATTTTAATCTATCAGCTAAAGTTTTTAGAGATCTTCCTGATCTGTGACGAGCAGCAGGGATTCCTGACAAATTATTATTAAACAAAGTTGCAACATGATATTGCAACAATTCCCATAAATCTCCTATTATAAAGTCTGGAGCACCAATCTCAATATTTTCTTTTAATCTTTGATTTATTCTTATTATATCAACTAGTTTATGTGTTAAATCATCTTCACTTCTTTCTCCTGTTTCTAAAGTTATTGAAGGTCTTGTTATAACAGGAGGAACAGGTAATAAAGTTATAATAAGCCATTCTGGTCTTCCACCATATAATTCTAAGATGCTCAAATCTTCATCAGGAATTTTTTCAAATCTTTCCCTTATTTCTAGAGGTGTTATAATTTCTTCACCTTCTAAAAAACCATAAGGTTTTTGGAATTTTACTGGTATTTTTTCTGCACCACAATGAGGGCACTTCTTAATTGTTGTAGTTGGTGACTTTGAAATAAATCTTCCACAATTTTTACAAATCATTTTTAATATTTTATGAATTAATTTCGCATAAAGGACATGAATAACAGGTCTTGTTAACTCTATATAACCAAAATGACCAAAACATTCTCCCATTCCTTTACCACAAGTTCTACATCTTAATCCTGGGTCTATAACACCTAATCTAGGATCCATTACCCCTTCTTCCAAAGGGAATCCATCATTATCATATAATTCAGCTCTTACTACTTCTACTGCTGCCATTTTCTTTATTAATTGTGGTGATAGCAAACTGAATTCAATTGATTTTATCATAATTTATCACGCCTTTCGTATATGAAAACACTATCTCCATAATTTCTTATTTCTCTTTTTTCCATGATAGCTACTCTACCACTTCCAAGTTCTATCTGTATCTCATTGGGAAATAATTCTCCTGTTCTTGCCATATTTTCAATATTTTTCTTGATATCTTTTGGTATCATCTTAACCACTTACATTTAACTTTGGATAAATCATCATTGATTTTAATTCATCTAATAATAATTTGAAAGCATAAGACATTTCTGTATTAATTACATCAGAGTCTTTACAAACAGGACAAACATTTTTATCCTTTGTTCGATCCCAAACAGCTACCATACCACATTTCTTACATATTGGAACAACAACTTTATCAGAGTCAAATCTTTCCTTTAATGTTAAAACTGCACCATGTGCAATTAAACAGTCTTTTTCCATTTCTCCTAATCTTAGTCCACCTTCTTTTGCTTTTCCTTCGGTTGGTTGTCTGGTTAATAATGTGACAGGTCCTCTAGATCTTGCTTGCAATTTATTTGCAACCATATGGTCCAGTTTCTGGTAATACATCATCCCAATAAATATTTCTATTTCAAATTTTTCTCCTGTTATTCCATTATACATAACTTCTTTTCCATCACTTCTAAATCCTAATTCGTGTAGTAATTTTCTTATTTCACTTTCATTTGACCCGGTAAAACCAGACGCATTAATTTCTTTTCCATTTAGTGCTGCGGTTTTTCCAGCTATCATTTCTAATAACTGTCCTATAGTTTGTCTTGAAGGAATAGAATGTGGATTTAAAATAATATCTGGAATTATTCCTTGAGACGTGAAAGGCATATCTTCTTCATTTGTAATCAAACCAATAACAGATTTTTGTCCATGTCTTGAAGCAAACTTATCTCCTAATTCTGGAATTCTTAAATCTCTTATTGCAACTTTAATCAATTTGTTACCATTAGTTGTTTCTGTAAAGAAAACCCTATCAACGATCCCTGTTTCTCCATGTCTTAATAAAATAGAACTTTCTCTCATGTTTGCAATTCCTGACATCAATTCATTCGCAGATAGAAATCTTAATGGAGAGATTCTTCCAACTAAAACATCATCACTTTTAACAGCAGTTTCTAATGGTAATACGCCATCTTCTGCTAAGTTTGCATAATCTTCTTCAGATCTATAACCACGAACATCTTTACTTGGTATTCCAATTGTATCCTCTTGACCTCCCCAATATCTTTTTTCTTCAGCAGGATATATTCTATAGAAAAATGATCTAAATAAGCCTCTTTCTATTGAAGACTTATTAAAAATAACTGCATCTTCCATGTTATATCCTTTATAACTAATTAGCCCTATTACAACATTTTGTCCTGCTGGATGGTGATTTAAACCAACAACCGGTATTGTATCTGTTACAACCAATGGTTTTTGTGGATAAACCAAAATATTTGATTTTGTATCTGTTCTCAAAAAGAAGTTACTCTGATACATTCCAATAGATTGCCCTACCATTTTTGCTCCATAATTGACTCTGTCTCCTCTATTATGTTCTGGAAATACAACCAAACTAGCAGAAATCCCTAAAATAGCTAATGGCATTAATTCTAAATGAGTATGAGATGATGTTATATCTTCTTTATTTAATGCAACTAATACAGAGTCTTCTTCTTCTGGATCTAAATACTCTATAATACCCTCATTTACCAAATCATACCAGCTAATTTCTTTGTTTTTTAATTTTTTCAAGTGTTCTTCTGTTAATTTCGGTCTACCATTTTCTATAACAACTAAAGGTCTTCTAACTCTTCCTGCATCTGTATTAATTTTTATTTCATTTAACTTAGGATAATAAACAAAATTTATTTTTTTTGATATTTTTCCCTGCATTCTTTTTTCTTTAAGGGTTTTAATAATATCTTCAGGATTAGAAGTATAACCAATTGGTACCCCATCTAAATAAACGTCTGTACCTTCTTTATCTAATTTAATACTAGAAATTAATCTTTTCATTTCTGTTTTTGAAATACCATCTGTTATTTCTGCAAATAATGCTAAATGTTTTCTCAATCCAATTGTTGGACCTTCTGGAGTTTCTGCTGGACAAAACCTCCCCCAATGTGTTGAGTGAAGTTCTCTAGCTTCAAAATGCTCTTGAGTAGAAGTTAATGGTGATAAGACTAATCTTAAATGTGAAAGAGAATCAGCATAATTTTTTCTTTCTAGTCTTTGTGAAACTCCTGTTCTTCCTCCAACCCATGCTCCTGTTGCCATTGCAGATGCTAGTTGATTTGTTACAACATTTGCCTCAACAATTGTTTGAATAGGTGGTAATTTTCCTCTTTTAGCCATTTTTTGATAATTATATTTTACTCTCGCAATCAATCCCCATCTTCCAACAAGAATCGACCTAAATAATAATTCCAATAAATCTCCAGCAAGTTTTATTCTCTTGTTACCATAATGATCCAAATCATCTTCAGGAATTATATCTAATGATAATTGAATGATTTTTTTAATTGCTTTTAATAAATAATTTGCTTTGTCTATTCGATTTTTAGGTGATTGTCCTAAATGTGGTAATAAATATTTATTAATTATTTGTTCAACTCTTTTTTTCCTATATTCTTTTTGAACAATTTTCAGATGTTTACCAATAAAATCTAATGCCTCTTTGGCAGTTTGGACATCAGTTTCATAAAGATTTCCATAAAATTCATTTATTATTTGTTCATCTCCTAAATTTTCAATTATATCTTTATCTTTTTCTAATCCTAGTAATTTTAATAAAACAACAATTGGTAATCTTCTAATATTTGCAAAGGAAATATAAATTGAACCATCATTCTTCCTTTCAATAACATGTCTTTGAACATAACCATTATGTTCAGAATTTATCCTCATCAATTCTGTAAAATTCCCAATACTTATTTTTTTTAATATCATCCTGTTTTGAGCAATTTCTTCTATTAGAACCAGAACACGTTCAGTTCCATTTATTATGAAATATCCACCTGGATCATCAGGATCTTCACCAACTCTTTCTAATTCTTCTCTTGACATTTTACTTAAAGGGCATATCTTAGATTTGATCATTATTGGTAATTCGCCAATTAAAACCTGTACAGGTTCTTGTTCAACTTTGTTAACTATTGGTGTAGCTTCTACATAGACTGTAGCGGTGTATGATAAATCTCTTAATCTTGCTTCTAAAGGCAAAATATTTCTTATTGCTCCTTCTGCTTCTTTTACACAAGGCTTTCCAACAGAAACCTTTCCAAATTTTATTACTAGTTCTCCAATTTCAGGAACCTCTGGTTTTATCTCTTCAATTTCATCTATAATTTTTTGTAATCTATTATCAATAAAATCATTAAAACTATCAATTTGAAATCTAACAAAACCAACATCATTTTTAAATGCTTCTAATAAACTCATAAAATTACCCTTTTACAACTAGTCTATAATATGTTGTTACACCAGCTGTTGGAGATTTTCTTATTATTTTAATTATGTCACCTTCTTTTGCTCCAAGTGCTTTAGAGATTGGATCCTTTGTATATATCTTAGGTAATTGTTCAGGAACTACTTTTAATTTTTCAAGTAATTTTTTCTTTTCCTCATCTTTAAGAATTACATGCTTTGGAACTAAGATATGTTTAAGAACATTTATTTCTCCCAATCAACCACCTATAGATTACTCTCTCTACTGAGTTAAAATGCAAAAGAGGGCTTTTTTATGTTTATATCTAATCCTTTATAAAGTTTACTGTTTGACGTATATTTTTCCTCTGAAGTTATTTCCTCTTTTTTCTAACCGCTTTTTTAAGCTTTTTCGTAGAAGGCTTTGTCTTTACTATCTTTAATTCAACAGGTTTTCGTCTTTTCTTAGGGAAGTTAATCATTATAGCTGAATTTATTATTGCAACTGCTATCAAAAACATTCCAATTGAAATAATTATTACATCAAAGGGATTCCAGATTATTATGATTATTCCTATTAGTAATAATATTAAAGATAAACTATATGAAGCTGTTCTTGTCATCATAACTAAATTATGTTGAATGTTCTTTAAAAAGATTGGTGGGCCCAACGGGATTCGAACCCGCGACCTACTGGTTAAGAGCCAGTTGCTTTTGGCAAAGAGGAACGAATATCATTATACCTTTTCAAGTGATAATTGTGGTTTATTTTAAATAAATCAAAAAAGATGTCAATAGATTTCTGATGCGTTATTCTTAATACCCAACTATTACAGTTTCTGCTTATTTTAGTTGTTCTAATATGGAGGCTATTCAAAACGTCTTTTATTTGCTTAATCAAATCTTTGCTTTTCATTTTGAACTGTACAACTGCATATTTGTAATAGTCTTCAGGCGTATTTTTATAACGTTTATTATATCTTCTATAAATACTGCCGTCACTATTGAAAATACCTCTAATACAAGCGATAGATAAATCTATGTCACAAATTACTTCAGAGGGTATTTTACATATCTCTGCTTTTTTCCCAACAGGTATTTCAAGTCGTACAAAAAACGTTGCAAGTTTCTTGCTTTTAATCACGTATCTAACTGTATCATCGTCTCTTCTATGTTTTATATGACCTTTAATTCCAAAGTTTCTAATTACTATGGGTTGTAAAACTTCTTTATAATATCTAGAGTCTTTGTCCCAATCTCCTGTGAACAAAATTTCAAATCTAAAGATATCCTCAGATCTAGCAAAATAATGGGACATACGTCCATCTCCCAGATGTACGCCAACCAATTCTGCTACATCTTTATTAATCATTTTTGTTCCTCCTTTCTACCAGACTGAGCTATGGGCCCAATTTAGAATTAAAGAAAGGAATTTATAAAAATGTTTATTTAAACCACTTTTCCTTGATATCCTTTAATTTTTTCTCTATTTTTGTAATTTCATCTTTTTGTTCTTTTGTTATGTTTTTTGTTTCTTTAAATACTTCGAGAGAGTCTTCAATAACATTTAGAAGATTATCTATTTTTCCTATACATTTTGTTGATCTAACATCTAACTCTACAAATTGAACTTGATGCTTTTCTTTTAATTTATCAACAATATCTTCTCTTACCTTATCAATATTTTCAATATTTCTAACCAACCTTTCTTTTAGTTCTTCTAACCTTAATAGTAAAGAACTTAATTCACTTATTTTCTCATCAAATCCTTTATCAACAGAAAATATTGTCAATTTTCTTATCAAGAATCCGGTTAACTTTCTAATTTCAATATCAATTCTATCAACTTCTATTGTACCTTTAGCAATTGTTTTTAATATATTATAATCTTCTTTCATATTTTTAATTTCTTTTTCACTTTTAAATAATTAATATTTAGTCTATTTTTTTCTATTTCTGTTGATATCTTTCCAAGCCCAATTGAATTTCCTTATTTTAGAAATAGGAAATCCACAAGCAGAACATTTTTTCTTTCGAATATGATAACTATGTCTACCACAACGTCTACATCTTATATGTGTGATTTTTTGATGTTTACCAAAAGAAGGTGTTCCTTTTCCAACCATTTCAATCACTCAGGTGATACGAATATTATTGTATCTCCTCTAACAAGAGTTGAGCCAAGCTTTATTTGAGTATCATCTTTTCTTTCTTGTGCTTCTTCTAACCATAGATTTAAATGTAGATCAAATGCTTGTAAAACTCCTGTTACTTCTGAACCATTCTTTAATTTAATAATTACTCTTTTCCCCTTTGCCTTATCTAGTACATCTAATGGTCTTGTTGTCATATTAATCACTTAACATATTATGTTAATATATATAAATATAACTTTTAATTAATTTAGTGATACTATGGCATTGACTCAATTTAGAAGTAGGGTAAAAAAAACTGGTGGAAGATATAAAAAATTTAGAAAAAAGAAAAAAAGAAACTTTGGTAGAGATTTTATTCCAATAAAAATTGGAGAGAATAGAAAAAAGTTTGTTAGAAGTTTAGGAGGATCAAAAAAGCAAGTAATTTTGCAAACAAACAAAATTAATGTAACAGATCCTAAAACAGGAAAAACTCAATTAACTAAAATAATAACTGTTAAGGATAACCCTGCAAATCCCCATTTTGTTAGAATGAATATTATTTCTAAAGGGGCTATTGTTGAAACTGAATTAGGATTAGTAAAAATAACTTCTAGACCAGGTCAAAATGGAATTGTTAATGGTATCTTAATTGAGAAAAAGTAGTTATTTGAATTTATATCCTAATTTTTTAAAAATACTTTTCATATATAATGAATCTTTTTCTAGAATTGGAGATTCAGAAATTATTGTTGTATCTCTTTTGCTTTTCAAAACTTCTTTTGCGAATCCTTTAAAATCAGGACCTCTTGCTATTTTCAATGGTAAATGATATCTTTCATTTCCTTTTCCGATTCCAACTACAGAATATTTCATTCCAGAAAAATGACAATGCAAATGTTTTAATCTTAATTTCTTTAATTTATTAAAAATTTCTTTATAATTTATATTTCCTCCTTTCCTTGCATAAATATGAGCAGAATCTAAAACCGGAACACATTTCTTAATTTTCTTACATAAATCAATTATTTCATCTATAGTCCCCCATGCACCTTGTTTTCCAGTTGTTTCTAAACCAATCAGAGTTTTCCATTTTTTCTTTTTTATAATTTTATTCATATCTTCGCAAGCATCAAATATCATTTTATTAGCCTTTTCTTTATCTTTCCCATAATATCCTGCGTGCACAACTGCTACTGTAGCTCCCATATGATGTCCTCTTTCTATAGAATCAAGAATTCTTTTCTTACTTTCCTTTATTTTAATTTTTTCTTTACTTGCAAGATTTATATAATAAGGGGCATGAATTGATAATTCTACATCATTTTCCTTTGCTACTTTTCCCAATTCCTTTGCAGTTTCATTCTTCATTTTTACCCCTCTAACAAATTCAACCTCCATTGCACTTAGTCCTAGTTTTCTAACAGCTTTTATCCCTTCAATAGAATTTCCTTTACATATGCTTGGAATTCCAGCAGGACCTAATTTTATTATCATAATTTCACTCTCATTAAATCTTCAGCAATTCTCACATTCTTAAAAATTGGTTTAACTACATTTAAAATTTCTTTGGAGGTTCTATACCTCCTACTTAAATGTGTCAATATTAATTTTTTTATTTTATATTTTTTTGATAGTTTTGCTATTTCTATTGCAGATGAATGTGGTCTTTCTGGAAATTCTTCTATAAATGTTGCATCATGTATTAATAAATCTGCTTCTTTAGAGAACTCAAATAAATTCTTACAAGGTATTGTATCTCCAGAATAAACAATTTTTCTACCTTTAATTAATCTTGCAATATCACTTATTTTAATAATTTTATTTTTCATCTTCAATTTTCCCTTTCTTTTAATTTCTTTTAATTGTTTTCCAACTAATCCAAATTTCTTTGCTTTATTAACATCTATTTTCCAGTGATCTTTTTCTTTAAAACAATATCCAACAGCAGGGACAGAGTGTTTAACCTTTAACGAATAGATTTCATATCCCTCTGTTTCAAAGATTTTTTCTATATCTTTTTTCCCACAATTTATTGGGGTTAATCCAAATCCAATTCCCCAATAGCTTAATTCTATTAAATCATCAACAAATCTAGAAGCTTCAGGACCATAAATTTCTAAAGGTTTTTCTCTTCTTGAAATATGTAATGTTTCTATTAATGGTAGTAATCCTGCAAAATGATCAGCATGCCAATGAGTTATAAATATTTTAGAAATCTTTAATGGAGAAACTTTGGCTTTTTCTAGTCTTAATTGCGTTCCTTCTCCACAATCCCAAAGAATATAATCAGGTCCATAACGTAATAAAATCGCTGGGTGATGTCTTTTCAGGCTTGGAACGGCAGCTCCTGTTCCTAAAAAAATTATATTTATTGGTTCAGGCATGTTAATAAAATAGTTAGCTTTATATATTAGTATAATTTAACTATTATATAGTGATAACAATGCCTGAATGTAAAGATGGATCTGCACTTGATTTGGATTGTAGCTGGGAAGAATACTACAATTACATGGGATGTGATACTTCAATAGAACCTACAGTCTATCAGGGTTCAGCATATAAGATTAAATAACATTCAAATCTTTCTCAAACCATTTACGCATAAATACCTTAAATTCTTTTGGCAATTTAGAAATAACCTTTACTGATTCTCCTCCAGAATAAACTCTAGCTTTTCTAAATTGTGACACTATTTTATTTGGAATACCACTTTCTAATAATTCTTTATTAGATCTTCTAATAAGATTCTTTAGCAAAGGAAGAACTGTTTGGAATTTTCTTTCTTTTTCAACAACCCAGTTTTCACCATCAATAAAAATTCTATATTGTTTATAATGCTTTAGAAATTCTTCTGCATGTCTACTAAAGACATTTGGTCCAATATGTTTAGATATCTTTGGAACTTGCCATATATCCATTTCAAAAACTAGAACACAAATATCATTACACCAAAAATCTTTTCTAAAGACTCTAAATCCATTTTCTTTTAAAATCTTTTCTAAAGATTTTATACATCTTCTTAATTGAGGATATAAAGTATCATCGATTACATCAGGTCTTTTGAACTTTATCAAATACCAACGAGTTCCTCTTTTCTTTATTTCCTTTGATATTTCTTGAATTGAATAGGGTTTTATTTTTTCAGGAAAGAAAAACTTCATTTTCTTATTTTTAAGAAAATCATTACAAGCTTTGACAAATCTATAGAATGTTTCTATTGAAACAGCTGCTGCAACATTTCTATTTTTATCAACAGGATCTATTGTTATTAATGGAGTTCTGAATTTTTTTAATGCAAATTCTTTATCTATTTTATCAAATGTAATTAAAGTTCCTGCCCTCCATTTAGAGGCCTTTTTTATACAATTCTCAAAACTTTTATAATATATTATTAATAATTCACAAAGGTATCCAGAAAATCCTTGAGTTTTAACATCAGCTCCATAACATTCATTTGCTTCACAAAACTGCTTTAATAACATAACTTCATCAGGATTTTTCAGATTATTAATTACATATTTTACATGATGGGGGGTTCTGTCTACTGCAGATTTTATTTTTTCAGGGTCTTCTATTGAGTAACAAGGAACTATGTCAATTTGATATTTCCCAACCCACCCTCTAAGATAGGGATGTTCAGCATATGCAATTTCATACTTACCTTTAAGTTTTTTTATTATATTTTTTGCAAAGTCTAATCCCTTTTTTTCTAAATCTTTTCTAGAAGTTGCTGGACTAAATAACAAAAACAAATCTAATTCATTTTTATTTGATATCCAAGTTCCTTTGGCAACTGATCCACATAATAAAGGTTTTGCAGATTCTTTCAGAATTATTTTAGATATTTTTAAAACCCTTTCAGCAAAGTTCTTCATCTTATTCTTTTCTTCTTTAGAAGGTCTTATTTTCTCTAAAACATTTCTTAACATTTTTACCGATTAATTTATAAATAAGGAAGTAAATAAAGTTTTAGGTGAAATCATGGCTTGGCAAGATGTCCTAATAACACTTTGGAATAATTTTCTTATCAGTTTACCAGCATTAGTAACAGCTTTGATATGGCTAGTAATAGGTTTCATAGTAGGTAGAGCAGTGGGTATGGTTGTTAAAGAGATTCTGATTAGAATAAAATTAGATCAGTATGTAGTTGAAAAAGAGAAATTAAAAGTTAAATTATCAGATATATTTTCAGTTATTGCTAAATGGGTTATATATCTTATATTCATACAAATAGCAGCAGAAGCTTTAGGAGTAGCTACTATAATAGGATTCATTAATAGTGCAATAACTTTCTTGTTAGGAGCAATAGAAGCAGCTACCTTAATAATAGTTGGTTACAGTTTAGCAATGTATATAAAGGAAAAAGTAGTTAGCTCTAAAACAATTTATGGTGACATAATAGGCAATGTAATTTTCTTCTTGATAGTTTACATATCAATTGCATTAGCATTGCCATTTGTAGGAATTGATCCAACTTTGATTAACTGGATATTACTAGTTATAATTGCTTCGATAGGCCTAGGACTAGCAATTGCAATTGGACTTGGTCTTAAGGACGTTGTTGCAGAGTCAGCAAAGAAATATGCACGAAAATTCAAAAGATAAAGCCTCTTTTCTTCTTTTTTAAGTTTATAAATAATAAATATCTAAAGAATAATATGCTAGTTAAAGATGCTATGAATAGAAACGTGAAAATAACTAGGGCTGATGATACGGTTAAAAATGCAGCAAAAACAATGACATCTTACAGGATAGGTTCTCTTGTTGTTGTATCGGGTGCTGGAAAAGTAATAGGTATAGTAACTGAAAGAAATATTTTGAATAGTGTGGTTGCTACTGGTAGAAATTCTAAAGAAGTTAAAATAGAAGAAATAATGACAAAAGACCCTATAACAATATCCCCAGATAAAACTTTAGAAGATGCGGCAGAAATAATGACAAAAAATAAAATAAAGAAATTGCCAGTTATAGAAAATGGAAAATTGATTGGAATTATTACAGCCAGTGATCTAATTGCATATGAAAAAGAACTTATAGAAATGATTGCAAAAGCTTTAATTGTTTCACCTTTCAAGAGCATAGGAGGTTAACCGTAAAATTGTTTTTCTCCTGATTGATAAAGCCAAATAACTATGTCTAATTCTTCTGGTGGAATATTCAATTCTTTAGATAACCTGAAAAATTTTTTCTCTAAATTCAAATATTGCTTTTTTGTTATTGAACCCTTTTTCCCTTTGAATAAACCAATCTTTTTGAAAAATTTCAAGATATGAGTATCGATAATTGCTACATTTCTAAAACCAATATTTCTTAAGAAATGAGATGATTCTTTCATCCCAAACCCTTTAACATTTTTTACTAACCAATCTCTTTCTAAATTATTTTTTATTTCTTTGA
>JBHIDO010000001.1:0-69432 GCA_046760145.1 Candidatus Aenigmatarchaeota archaeon | reverse complement strand
ACTAATCCCCTTTCTTTAAGTTTAGTTAGATGATGGTGTACGATTCTTTTCCTTCTATTTAAAATTAGTGCTATTTCTTTACTGGTCATTGGTGCACTTTTTAAAATATCGTATATTAATGTTTGTGCAATATTTTTTGGATATTCCATCTTTTTAAAATTAGATAATCTTATTTCTAATCTTTTCATTTTTTAACCTTACATATATTTTATTTTTAGGCAAATCCCATAAATTTAATTTTAAAATCATGTTATCACTGAGACTAAGTATATTATATAGGTGATATTTAAATGCTTTTCGGTTAAGATATTCTTATGCTTAAAAATAAGGGATTAAAGAAATTTTTGGAAGATAAATACAACATATTCTTTTTAATTATTCTAATAATTGCTGCTTTTCTTAGATTTAGATATTTATTAATAGATAGTGTGTGGCCAGATGAAGCGCTTTATATTTGGAATGCTTTAAAACTAGCCCAAAGTCCATTGTTTCTTTTTTCAAGTGAGATGGCAGATTTTGTTTCATATATACCTGTAATTATTATAGCCTTTTTTATTCCTATAGGAAAAGTAGTTGCAGGAAGAATAACATCAGTCCTCTTTAGTTTGGTTGGTATTATTGGGATTTATTTCCTGGGTAAAGAATTAAAAGATAAACTTACTGGATTATTGGGAGCAATGTTTCTAGCAGCAACCCCCCTGTTTTATTTTTTCAGTAATAGAATTTTAATAGACGTTCCACTTACATCAATGTTCATAGTATCGATGTTATGTATTCTAAAATTTGAAAAATATAATAATAAAAAATGGGGCATACTTACAGGACTGTCAATCGGATTAACAATGTACATAAAGGCAAGTGGAACTTTAATGTTGTTAATAGCTATTGTTTATTTTGCATATTCCTATAGAAAGAATTTGATAAATCTTTTCAAAGAAAAATCTTTCCAATATGGTTTTTCAATTCTTTTAATTTTAACTATAATTTTATTTATAAACAATTTCATACATTTTGGAAATTTCTTTTCATCAAGTTATACAGGAGCTCTTGAAGGAGAAATTTTTGTAAAAGGAGGATATGAATTCCATTTTCTACAGATTCCCTATTCATTAAGTTGGTTTATTTTACCTTTCATAATAGTAGGATTATTTTTTATGATGCGTGACTGGAAAATAAATAAAAATGTTTTAATTCTCTTGTGGATAGCTGTCATATTTTTATTCTTTACATTTATAGTTAGAGAAAAGGTTCCTAGATATACAATGCCTGCTTATCCTGCCCTACTTTTAATTGTAGGGTATGGTATGTCAAAATTAAAATTCAAAAATAGCAAAGTAATATGGATTATAGTTGGATTAGTAATTACAATAACAATGTATCAGACTGGTTCACAATTAATAGAATTACAATCATTAACACATTCTGGTTTTGAAGAAGCTGGAGAATCTCTAAAGGGGGTTGCAGATAATGCAATAATTTATGCAGGATCAATAAGACAAATAAGGACATTTTCTGGTTATGATTATGCTGAAAACGGTGGAAATATATATTCGCTTCCAAAAACAAAAAATGAATTTGAATATATATTAAGAAATGCAACAAAAAAAGTTTATATTGAAATTGATACCTGGGAAATCAAACAACCTAATTGGATTTATCCAATAACTAAAAATAAATTAGATTATTTTCTAAGTTTAGGATTTGAAGTACACAAAATTGTTGAAAGGGACTTAATAATAAAAGGGGAAATAATAAAACTACCAGTTATTTTTCTATTAAAGAAATAATCTAAATAAGTTCACAGTAAAAAATATTATTTC
The DNA here is from genome assembly GCA_046760145.1 of Candidatus Aenigmatarchaeota archaeon. Classification (GTDB taxonomy): domain Archaea; phylum Aenigmatarchaeota; class Aenigmatarchaeia; order Aenigmatarchaeales; family Aenigmatarchaeaceae; genus JBHIDO01. The sequence goes on along the minus strand of JBHIDO010000001.1, from coordinate 67,612 downwards.
CTATATCACCTGCTGTCCATACAACTTCATTACCATGTATTCTTGGATGATACTCATATTCTGGGGTTATGGCAAAGGGATAATTTTTATTTTCTGAAATTTTATACATGTAAATATTAGAATCATTATCAATGTTAGAAAAATTTGTCCAAAATAATAGACCATTAAATATATCTTCCGTATACAGAGTGTAAGGAGGAAAAACAGAAACATAAGGTGGGTCTATCCCGTCTGCAATTTGAATTTCTTCTCCTGTAAACATATTGTAAAGGTAGACATCTCTTCCGTATTCACCTGGTACTCTGTTTCTATCATCAAGAAATGCAACAAAATTATTATAGACCTTAGGATCCCATTGATCTGCCGGATTATCTATTATTTTATTTGTCTGTCCTGTTGACAAATCATATATATAAATATCATCATAATCATCCCAAACTATTTTGTCGCCAAATATATCAGGATCTCTTCCATAACTGGAATTTGGTAAAGCTGATTTTAATCCAGATGATAAATTATAAATCATAATTAAGTCTGAATCAAAATCAGTATAAACAATAATATCTTTATGAATATCTGGTTGAAATTGTATCCATGGGTCTGTAACAATAGGTGTTGTAATTCCAGAAGAAATATTATACATGTAAATATCTGCATCTGATAATTCTGAAACATGAGTCCAAACTATTATATCTCCATATATTTCAGCTCCCCAATCATTAACTGAAGTATTGTGTGTAATTCTAGTTGTCGTTGACGATTTTACATCATACATATAAATATCTCCTGTTAAAGGGTTAAGTGTATAATTGGTATAAACAATTTTACCTTCATAAACATCAGGAGAAGATTCATCAAAGGAATCGTTTGTTATTTGTATTATTTCTTTACATTTCTTTCCCTCGGTTTTATTGTTAGTTACATTCCAGAGAGAATCTTCAGAAACTTCTATCCAATATCCATTTCCAGCTGACATTATATCAGAAGGTGATAATTCTTTCAAATAATGTGGTGGATTATTATCATATGCTTCCACTTTTAACCAAGGAATTCCTGCTAATGCTTCAGAAACTGTTCTGTTAATAAATGAAGGATAACCGACCATGTTCCAGCCTTGATATAAAGGAATTTCTGTATATTTTGGAACTAATCCAGCAACTGTAAGATTATCATCATTTATTACATTTACCCAGAATCCAATTTTATGGTCAATATTTCTTAAATCGCCTTTGTAAGTTTTAAAACTCATATAAGTTTTCCAGTGATCATTTAAATCAGAAGCATTATAATATCTAACTTTATCAAAATCTAAAGTCTTAAGAACTTCCTCAACAGACGTATCCCATTGGACTAATGGGATTGATATGAATTTTTCTCCTGCTGTTAAAGGTTTAACAAATTTTCCTGCATACCAGCTATCTGCTGTGTTATTTGCCGCATCTACAGCTCTAATAAAGTAAAAATAATTGTTTGGATTTCCATCCCCTTCAAAATTTATAACCATACCATAGGCAGATGCTCCTGTTGCTGACATTCCTGCAAAATATGAATAGATTCCATCAAATTCAGTTGATCTCCATAATTGATACTCTACTGTACCTCCTGATTGACCTTCGTCTGGTGATGCATACCAACTTATATCAACATCTTCGTAGTTTGGACCTGTTAAAACAGCTTTTTGAAGAACTGGTGGGAGTGGTGGGGTTGTATCATTTCCTATTGGTCCATTTTTCCAATCTGAGAATAAATCCATTGGACCATCTGTTAATCTTACATCTCCTGTTCCATCTATGTTAATTACATGAATATAAGAAGTACCATCAGAATAGTATCTAGAATAAGTAATTCTTTGACCATCGGGGGAGAAGGATGGATACATAGGAAATGAATCGCTAATATTAAAGGCTTTTACTAATTTTTTACCTGTACCGTCTGCATTCATAATATATAATCCAGAAGTTTCATTATCCATTTCTTCAACAAATGCAATTTTAGATTCATCTGGTGACCATACTGGCATACCTTTATCCTTCATATTAGAAGTCAGTTGTGTTAAGTTTGAACCATCAGAATCTATTAACCATAGTTCAAAATCTCCTGTTTTTTTAGACGTGAAAATTATTTTATTTCCGTTTGGTGACCATCTCGGATCTATATCTGAGAAACTATTATCAGTTAACCTTGTTAAACCATTTCCATCTATATTTATGGTGTAAATCTCACAATCGAACGTTATGGCACCGTAAATTATGGAACAACGAGAATCATCATTTCCTTTAGAAGCAAATACCAATTTGTTCCCATCCGGTGACCAATCACCATAAAAACCTGTTATGTTTTGTGTTACTTGAATCTGATTTGTTCCATTAGGGTTCATAATCCATAATCCATGAGTACCACCCTTGCTTGAGAGAAATGATATTTTTGAATTGTCGGGTGACCATATTGGAAACGCTTCAAGAGTATTGTCAGAGGTTATTTGTATTTTATTACTACCATCCTCTTGCATCCCCCAAATATCATAACTAGTACCTAGAGAAGAATAGATTATTTCTGGTTCGGTATCATTTTCTAAAGGTTCACAAACAGGAGCATTTAGGTTTGGTTTCATTAATGGGAAATTATCTTGCGTATCATTATCAATAATATACGGATTATCGCCTATACCATCTCCATTTAAATCTGTTCCATTATAATCAGACCAATAATTACCTTCTAATCCATTATCCCATTGATTAAATTCTGAAAGATCTTCTACCTGACCAGTTTGTCCGTTATTAAAAAAATTATTTCTATAAATTGAATTTGAAATTGTCCCACTGACTAAAGTAATAGCATGTCCAAGATTATTATTACAAAATCCATTGTTAGTTATAATAAAATTATCAGAAAATGAATCCATGTAGATTCCCCACCAATTTTTTGTAAAAATATTTTTTTCTATAGTAGTATTATGAGACGAGATTGGAGATGGAAATGGAATCAAAACTCCCACAGAATTATCTGTAAAGTTATTATTTATAATATCATTTTTATTTAATTCAACTAACATAATTCCCCATTGGTATCTTGTTATGTTACAATTTTTAATTGTAACGTTATTTTTATACTGATTTACTATGCCCATTCCAAAATTATAAATACCATCTAATGTTGTTCCATTACAATCTAAAACGATATTATCTGCATTAATTATTAAGACACCATTATCATTAGGATCTGCAATTTCACAATATTCACCACTCAAAACAGTGTCTGTGGTTATGTAAGTATCATCTGTAGGACAGCCTGGATCTAAAGGTTCAGGATCTATAGGTATAGCAGATGCAATCGGACTACTTTCAAATAATGGCTCTTGGATAATTTCGCTTCTAATATTTTGTGGTGGGACAGGTTGTACATCCATATGAGAAACAGAAGCATAAACAGGAATAGCTAGAGCTGTTATAAGTAAGAATATAATCGCTAATTTGAAGTTACCTTTCATTTAATCAATAAAGGTATGAATAGAAAAGAATTTAAGTCTTTTCTAACTTCTTAATTCCCATATACGGTTGAAGAACTTTAGGAATTAAAACACTACCATCTTTTTGTTGATATTGTTCTAAAATAGCTAGAATTGTTCGAGAAGTTGCAAGAGCAGTATTATTCAAAGTATGAACAAATCCAACCGGTTTCTGCCCTGGTTTTTCTCTATATCTAATATTTAATCTTCTAGCCTGATAGTCAGTGCAGTTAGAATTTGATCCCACTTCTCTGTATTTTCCATCAGCCATCCAGACTTCAATGTCATACTTTTTTGCAGCTATTATCCCAATATCACCTGTGCATATATTGACAACTCTATAATTCAATTCTAATTTTTGATAAAGCTCTTCTGAGTTTTTCTGCAATTCTTCAAATAATTCCCAAGATTGTTCTGGTAAACAGAAAATAAACTGCTCAACTTTATTAAATTGATGTGTTCTAAACAATCCTTTAGTATATTTCCCATGAGTCCCAACTTCTTTTCTAAAACAAGGAGAAACACCAATAAGCTTTATTGGTAAATTTTTTTTATCAATAATCTCACCAGCATACATTGCACCCAAGGGATGTTCAGCTGTTGCAATGAGATACATTTGTTCATTTTCTATTTTATATGTTACCATTTCAAAATCAGTTGGATCTATCATTCCTTCGTATGCTTTTCTGTTTATCATGAAAGGAGGTTCAATTAATGTATAACCCTTTTTTATGAGATTATCTATTGCAAATCTTTGTATTGCTAAGTCTAAAAGAACTAGCTCTTTTTTTAAATAATAAAATCCATGCCCAGCAACTTTAGCTGCTCTTTCAGGATCTATTAACCCTAAATTTAATGCTATTTCCAAATGACTTTTTGGTTTAAAATCAAATTTAGGAGTTTTACCCCATTTTTTTATTTCAACATTATCATTTTCATCTCTTCCAAAGGGAACAGAATCATGTAATATATTTGGTAAACTCATTAGTCCATTATTAATCTTTTCTTTTAACTTTAGAATTTCATCTTCTAATTTCTTGATTTTATCTGGAATCTCAGCTGCTTCTTTTAATTTTTTAGAAACATCTTTTTTTTCTCTTTTTAATTTTGCAATTTCCAAAGAAATTTTATTTCTCAAATGTTTTAATTTCTCTACTTCTTGCAATTTTTTTCTATATTCATCATCATTCTTTATTACTTCTTCTAGCAACTTCATTTTTTCTTTATCTTGTCGTTTCTCTAAATCGTTCTTAATTATTTCTGGTTTTTCTCTGATTAACTTGATATCAAGCATTTGGATACGCCTTTTTTATTAAACTTTTATTAATTTTTCTAGCAGGTTTTAATATTTCAATTAATCTTTCTGCTAAATCATTTTTCAAATCTTCTGGGTGAATATTTTTTTCTAAAAATTCTTTTTCCAAATCTTCAAAACTTTCAAAACTTTTATTTTTAACTTCTATTTTGTCATATCTTGGAAATATTATAAATTTGTAATATTCTAAAATTGGGTTTTCTTTTTCTAATGGGCACCATGCTTTTCTTATTTTCTTTTTTATAATATCAGGTTCATCATATATCAAAACATTTGATTCTGGAACTGAGGCAGATGATTTGATCCCTTTAATTAACCCGGATAACATAGGGGTCATAACAATAACCGGAACTTTGAATCCTAGTTTTGGAAGGGTTTCTCTTGCTAGCATGTAGATGTGTCTTTGATCCAAACCAGAATATGCAACATCTACTCCTAATTTCCAACAATCAATTGTTTGTGCAACTGGATAAATCAATTCAGAAACTTTAGGATTTTTTAATCTGCAAACTTCTGATGCTGCTCTCAAAGCTCTTTTTTGTGTGATCATAGCTGATAATCTGTAAATTTCTTTTATATAATCAGAATCATATTTAAAGTCAGAATCAAAAACATATTCCACATTTTTTAATCCTAATAATCTTAAACATTCTTGATAATATTTTGCTCTTGCTTCCATTAGTTTCCAGGGAGTTTTCATATCATCTAGATAAGCATGCACATCTGCTATTAGAACTTTAAATTTGAATCCGGCTTTAACAAAATCTAGTATTTTTTGAACAGGAATTAAATAACCAGTGTGAACTTCTCCTGTTGGAGCTATTCCCCAGTATGCAACAGGATTTTTCTTTTTTAAAACTCCTTTTAATTCTTGGAGTGTTATTATTTCTTGCGTATTTCTAGTTATTAGATCGAATTTATCCATGACTAAGATTTAGTATTTAAACAAATAAAGATTTAGTATTTAACTTTTTAGATTCTATTCTCAAATATGCCAAAGGGGTTAACAAAAGCAGATAAAAGGAAATTGAAAGAAATTAAAGAATATAGAAGAAAAAAATATTTTGAAGTATCTGAAGAGGAAGCTATACAAATTTGGCATGAAGTTAGAGCTGGTATTAGAGAAAGATTTCCAAACTATTTTTGGAGTAATGTAAGACATCAGCAATATGTTGGTCGAGCCTTTTTAGATGAATATCAAAAAGAAAATCCTGAAAACTTCCCGACAAATAAAGATTTCAAAGAAAATAAGCTTAAAAGTTTACTAACATACAATAATGGTTCTCCTTATGAGATTTTCAAATTGTGTGATTTGGCAGATCCTAAATCAGAGTATTATAATCAAGAATTTGCAGAAACACCATGGGTTGTTATAAGAAAACTACCACAAAGATTCTGGTCTAATAAAGAGAATAGAATAAGAGCAACAAAATGGTTAGCAGAAATAAAACTTAAAAAATCTCCTGCAGAATTAACACAAGATGACTATTACAACAATGGGTTTGTTGCAGTTGTAAAAAACTCAGATAAAATAATTTTTGAATTAATAAGAGAAGCATATCCAACATTACAAATGGAAGATAGAAAACAGCATCCATTTGCTTATTGGAAAGATAGAGAAAAGGTTGATAGAGAATTTGATAAATTTATGGAAAAACTTGGTAGAGTTCCTGTCTATTCGGATTTTCAAAAACATGGCAAACTTGGTTTATTAGATGATATACAAAATTTCCATGGCGGTTTAGCTAACTATAAAATGAGTAAAAATTTAGAAGGCAAAAAACCTTGGTATTATTGGGAAGATAAAGAATGTAGAATTGAGCATATTAAATCAGCAGTAGAAGCAATTGGAAAACCTGTTGAAGAAATAACAAGTGAGGATTTAATAGAACAAAATCTTGGGACTTTAATAACAAATATCTATAATGGTTCTGCTTATTCAGCTTTAAAAGAAGCTGGTTTAGTAAAAAAACCTACAGACATGAAAAGGGTTCCTAGACACTATTGGAGAGATAAAAAAAATATTGATATGGAATTTGACAAATTAATAGACCTTTTGGGTCATGTTCCAACTCAATATGAAATTAGTTATAGTGGAAGATCAGGTTTATTACAAGGAATTACAGCAATTTATGGTAGTCTGACAGAGTATAAAATGAAAAGGGGATTTGCAACAGAAAAACCAAAAGGTTTTTGGAAAGATGAAAATAATGTTAAAAAAGAATTAGAAAAAGTTATAAAAAAGCTTGGACATTTTCCTTCGGCATCTCAGCTAAGCAGAATAAATAGTTCTGTTTCAGTTGCAATTTATCATTACCATGGTGGATTAGAAAAATTTAGAAAAAAATACTTTCCTGATATGCCATCTGTTATGAGTAAAAGACTTGAAGAAAGGCTTCGTTTAAAACAAATTAAAGAAGAAAGGAGAAAAAGATTTTTAAATATCTCCAAAGAAGAGACCATCCAACTATGGTATGAGAGGAGACGTGGTGAAAGGAAGAAATTTCCAGATAAATTCTTACAAAATAAAAATCATAGAGCCTATCTAATACAGGCTGCTGTAGAAGAATTTAGGAGTGAAACTGGAAAGAGATATCCGACTCTTGATTATCTAGCTAAAAACAAGCTTGGAGCTCTTATTAATTGGTATTATGGTGATTCTCCATATCTTGCCTTTATCGAAGCTGGTTTCACAGACCCCAATTCTGAATATTACGATCCTGAATTGGCTGAAACACCGTGGTTAGCATTAAAACAATTACCAAAAAATTTCTTTAACAAAAAAGAAATTAGGGTTGAAGCTATCAAATGGTTAAAAGAGGAAGTTGATGGTATAAAAAATGTTACAGCTGATGCATTTGAAGAACATGGGTTGTCTGGATTATTTCAAAATACATATGATTCTAGTACCTTCAAGGCTCTGAAGGAAGCTTTTCCAAATTTAACAGAAGACGATTTAAGTAGAAAACCGGCTGGTTATTGGAAGACTAAGAAGAGATGAAGAAATAGGTTCTCCATTGCCTATTTAAAAAGAAAGTGAATATTTATATTATGCAAATCAAATGTTTAGGTGGTTTTAGAGAAGTAGGAAGAAATGCAGTTTTGATAGATTCAAAGGAAAAAATAATGTTTGATTATGGGATTAAAGTAGAAACGGGGGAAATGCCTAAACCTCCAGGAAGGGTTGACACAATTTTATTAACCCATTCTCATTTAGATCATTGTGGATCCACACCAACCATATTCAAAAAATCAAAATGTAACATTTATTCTACTTTACCCTCTTTTGATCTGGAACATTTGATTTTAAAAGATTCAATAAAAGTTGGAATCATAAAGAAACATCCTAGGATTTATACAGAAAAACATATTGAAAAAATGAAAAGATATGAAACAGTAATAGAATATGATGAAGAATTTGAAACCAAAAAAGGTTTTGTAGAAGTTTATGATGCAGGTCATATTCCTGGTTCTTGCTCATTTGCTTTAGAAATAGAAAACAAAAGAATTCTTTATACAGGAGATTTCAAACTAAAACAAACAGAATTATTATCAGGAGCTAGAATTAATGCTAAGGATATTAATATTTTGATAATGGAATCTACTTATAGTAATAGAGATCATCCACCAAGACATGAATTAGAAAAGAAATTATATCAATTAGTAAAAGATACAATCCTAACAAACGGAATTGCTTTGTTACCTTCATTTGCAATAGGAAGATCTTCTGAAATTATAATGATTCTAAATAGGTTCAAACCAAAATTTCCAATTTATCTTGATGGTATGGGAAAAAAGGCAACAGAAATTGCATTAGCTCATCAAAAGTTTTTAAGAGACCCCAAAGCTTTGGCTAGAGCATTTAAAAATGTTAGATTAATTCGTAATCAAGATGATAGAAGACGTGCAATAAAAAAACCTTGTGCAATTGTAACAACTTCAGGAACAATGGAAGGTGGACCTGTTGTTCAATATATGAAACATCTATACAACAGGCAAGACTGCTCCTTAATATTCACAGGTTTTTTAATACCTAGAACAGCAGGAAGATATTTACTAGATACTGGAAGATATGTCACAGAGGACTTAGATTTTAAAGTAAAAATGAATATACAATATCTTGATTTCTCTGCACATGCAGGAAGATCAGAATTATTTGAACTGGCTCATAAGATTAATGCCGAGAAAGTTATTTGTTTGCATGGAGACAATTGTCAGAGGTTTGCAAAAGAATTAAAATCTAGAGGATTTGATACAATCGCACCACACAATGGTGATGTAATTAAAATCTAAGTTCAATGTTTGGTCGCATGTTGATACGCAATTCTATAAACAACATAGGTTATAAATATAATTGGTAACATCCCAAGAATAACAACAAATGAATTAAAAAGATGTTGGAATAATATAAAATTGAATCTTACATATAAACAAGAAATTTTAAATAGCTTATTCAAAAGGTGAAAAATATTATCGAAGTAGCAGGAGATTACCTAGAAGGAGGGGGAGCTATAGTAAGGGTATCATTAGGTTTATCAATTTTAACACAAAAACCTGTAAGAATATATAACATAAGATCAAATCGTCCTAAACCAGGATTACATACACAACTTGTAAAAAGTATAGAAGCTGCAAAAAAATTATGTAATGCTAAAACGAAAGGTATAACGTTAAGGAGCAAAGAAATAGAATTTTACCCCCAAAAAATTAAAGAAAGTAAATTAACCATAGAAGTTCCTACCGCAGCTTCAATTGGTTTAATTCTTCAATTATTACAACTTGCCTGTATTTCTGCGAAGCACAAAATTAACATTAGTATAAAGGGCGGTGCAAGTTTTGGAAAATGGGCACCGCCAACGCCTTATTTAGAAAATGTGACAATACCACTCTTAGAAAAAATAGACTATAAAATTAAATTAAATGTTAAAAGACATGGCTTCTATCCCCGTGGAGGTAGCGAAGTTGAAATAGAAATATATCCTGCAGAAAAACTAAAACAAATTATTTTAACTGAACAAGGAAATATAAAGAATATTTGTGGTATTTCAATTGCATCTAAACACCTAGAAAAATCTAAGGTAGCTGAAAGACAAAAAGATTCAGCAGAAAAAATTATTTCAAAAAAGTTTGCTATATCTCCAAAAATAGATTATAAATATTGCGATGCTATTTGTCCAGGATCTGGAATTGTTCTATGGGCAAAAACAACAAATAGTATTTTAGGTGCTAGCAGTTTAGGCGAAATTAGAAAGAAGGCAGAAGATGTTGGAAAAGAATGTGCAAATTTATTAAAAAAACAATTAGATACAAATGCTTGTTTAGATAGATGGATGACAGATCAAATATTACCATATCTTGCAATTGCAAGTGGAAAAATTTCTGTTGCAGAAATTACAAATCATTGCCTAACAAATATTTGGGTAATTGAAAAATTCTTGCCAGTAAAATTTACTGTAAATGGTAAGAAAAATGAATCTGGTATTATAATTTGTAATAAAAGATAATTTTTTAAGTAAGAATTTACATAATTATTATATCAAAAAACATTTTTGATAAACAAAATGGAGGAAATAAAATGGTAAGAAGACGAAGAAGAGTTGCAAGAAGAAGAACAGCAAGAAGAAGAACAAGAAGAAGAACCTCAAGGAAGAAAACTTTCAAAACAAAAGCTGCTGCAAGAAAAGCAAGAAGGAAAGGTTACACAATTTACAAGGTCAAAGGCGGATACAGACTTGCAAGAAGAAGGAGATAAAATTTTATTAATTTATTTTAAAATTTTTCTATTCTTTATACTATCTAGTATGGGTAATATATTTCTCATGAATTAATTGTCAGTCCTTTAACTTTTTATATTTGTTTTTCTAATTCTTCTTAAGTTGATAAAATGAAATTAGAAAATTTTTTGAAGAAAAACTGGGTTTGGCTTGCATTAATTTTCATATTCTTATTTTCATATTACATAAGATCTATAAATATTGTTCCTGATAGATTACTTTCCTTTGATCCCATTTTTCAATATAGATTTACTAAATATCTTGCTGATTGGGGACACTTGCCTGTATGGGATGAAATTGGATATTATGTTGGAAGATTTATGAATCTACAACCATTTATGCACTATGTAACTGTCTTTATATATTGGTTTACAAAACTATTTGGCCTTAGTTTAATGACAACTGCAGCTTATATGTCTGCAATCTATGGAGCTTTAATTGTTATTCCTGCGTTCCTTTTGGGAAGAGAATTATCAAATAAATATGGTGGCTTATTGGCAGCATCTTTAATAGGAACTGCTCCAGCAATTTTAACAAGAACGTTTGGAAGTTCTTATGACACTGATGCCATAACCCTATTTTTCATAGTTTTAACCCTTTATTTAGGAATTTATGGATTAAAGAAAAGAACAATAGCAAGTTTTTGTTTTGCATTAATAGGTTTTACAGCGTTCATGTTAACTTGGGAGATGTTTATTTATTCGTATTTAATCCTTGCAGGATATGTTATTGTTTATTTCCTATTAAATTTATTAATAGGAAAAAGGGAGGAAATAAAGATTAGTTTTAGTGAAAGATTAAAATTCTCTTTCAAAGAATTTAAAGGCCAGTTTATCTTTATGGTCTTACTTTTCATAGGTTTAATAATTATAGGTTTTATAACAAATCAAAGTCCTATATCAAGTTTATTAAATGTGATTGGATTTGCCCAACGTGCAGAAGTATGGATTGTAAATATATCTATTGCAGAACTACAACCTTTTAGTATATTCAGTTTAGAAGGTTGGATTCTAGCAACTGGTAGATTTGTAACAGGAGATAATATATTCAACATTATAATGTTTATAGTAATTTTCTTGTTTATATTTTTTGGTTTATATAAAGCTTACAAAAAAGATATTAATATATTATCGTTTTTATTAACTCTATTCTTAATAGCTGTCTATACATCATTTAGGGGAGTTAGATTTACAGAATTTACATCTGCATTATTCATAGTCTTGATTGGAGTTGGATTTGGTTATTTGGTTAAATGGTCCCTGAAAAAAGACATAATAATAAAAACAATTTGTATTGGCGCAGGAGTTCTTATAGTTTTAATTGCATTTAACTTTGGTTATGAAATTGGATCTCAACTTGGTCCTGACATAAATGTATATTGGGATGATGCATGGAACTTTTTGAAAACTCAAACCCCTGAGTATTCTTTAGTTGGAACTTGGTGGGACCCAGGGCATATGATATCTGGTTTAGCTGAAAGAAGAAATATAGCAGATGGAGCACATTGTAAAGAAGTTTGTTATTATACAATAAATGATAGAATTGTTGATCTAGGAAAAATAATGGCAACTACTGATGAAAATGAATCATTAAAATTAATAAGAAAATATCAAGGTAATTCTCCTAAAGTTTATTGGATAGCTTCTGATGATTTAATAGGAAAATTCAGATGGATAGAATATTTTGGAACAGGTTGTGATGGTACAGTTAATCCAAACTGTCCTCTTTACTATCAACTAGGATTACAAAATTCATTTGTTGCAGGTGGTTATATGGTAAGAAATTATGGAAATACTTTTGTTGTTCTTGCTAACATACCTTTACCGATTTTTGTGGATAAAGAAACAGGAAGAGCTTCATTATATAATGAAATGATTTATTACGAAGGTGGTATACCAAAAACTTTAAAATTGAATCAATATAATAAAACAGAATTAATAGAGTCCTTAAAACCTTTAGAAGGAATATTAAATGTAAGAATTACTGATAAAACAATGCCGTATACAATATGGATTCCTCAACATCAAGGATATGTAGTTTTAATTCCACCAAATTTAAGGAATGTTGTATTCACAAAAATGTTTATGTTAGAAGGTCAAGGATTAGAACATTTTAAACAAGTATTTAGAAATGAAATGGTTAAAATATATGAGGTTATTTAGAATTCAATTTCTTTGCCATTTCCAAAGCACTTCTAATACATGCATCCATATTAAGATATTTAAATTCTGCAAATCTTCCACACAATTCAATACCAATTTCATTGAAAAAATCTTTTACAATTCTAATATTTTTCTGATAATCTAAATCATAAATTACATAAGCATATTTAGACCTCATTAATTTTTTGTAAATAACTTTATTTTTATCTATAATTTTCCTTTCATGCAAATCATTAATAACCTCATTTATTATTTCACTATCAAATTTATTCCAATAAGAATCTCCAAATTTACATGTTATTTCTGCCATTAAAGAGGATTTTCCTTGCGGAGCTGTTTCCTTTGTATTTGCAGTAGGGCAAATTATTCTATGGGGTTTCATTTTCATATCTGGTATATAAATCCAATGCTTATCAAATAAATTATCTTGATCAATTCCAATAAGAACTGTCATTAAAGAATTGAACTTTAAATCATTAACAGCTTTTTTAACCTTTTCTGGAACTTTTTCCAACATTAAGATTATATCGTGCAAAGGAATAGTTGATACTAATTTATCAAACCTTTTTTCTATAAAACCATTAGAAACTAGCCATTTATCCTTCCTTTTAAAAATTCTTTTGATATTAAACTTTCTAGTAATATTTTTTATTCTTTTCTCCATTTCTCTTATCAAAGATTGAATACCACCGTTTTTAGGATAATAAAAATATAATTGAGCTTTGTACCCTTCAGTTTTAACCCCTAATGCAGACTTAATAATATCTTCTGGATTTGGTTTTGGTAATCTATCTTTAATTTTTATCCAATCTATTCCCATGTTTTGAGGGTCAAAATTCCATATCTTTTTATTGTAAGGAATTAGATATTTTTCAGCAATTCCCTTTCCAAATGTATTATAAATCCATTCTTGAAAATTATAAGGTTCTTTCAATTCTCCTTTAGAAGATTTTATTAAAACATCTATGAAGTCATTTAGGCATTCATAATTTTCTTGTAACGGCAAATCACTTAATCCGTTTTCAAATGGATATTTAATATATATTCCGTTATAAAAAATTTTGCTATTTCTTTTACATTTTACAATGTTATCTGAAAGTAACTTTAACATAAAGTTGAGAATTTCTTCATCCCTTGAAAATAAAATATGTCCTCCTCCATAGTCAAATGTAAAACCATTTTCCTGAATACTTCTACATAATCCTCCACATTCTTTTTCTTTTTCCAAAATTTCAAAATCATGTTTTAGAAATAATCCTAAAGATAAACCAGTTAATCCTCCCCCTAATATTCCTATTTTCAATTTATTCACCCACCTTTTCTTATTTGTTTTAAGTACTTTATTATTGCAAATGGATTCTTTATGAAATAACTAGTTAATGAGAATGGATGTAATATGTTACTTCTTATTTTTGAAACAGTACTTGCTCTTAATATTTTATTATAAATCATAGTAAATTTCTCTCTGTCCATTTTACTCAATATAACATTATCACCAGTAAAGAATTGATTTATTTTACTCCAATCCATATTATCTGAAACAAGACCTTCTTTCTTGGCATATTCCCAAAGCTCTGTTCCTGGTAAAGGAGCTGTTATATAAACAGTACAACTATCCATATTGTTTTCTTGAATAAATTTTAAAGTGTCATTCATATCTTTCTCAGTTTCATTAGGATTACCTACCATAAAACCAGACCCAACAGCAAAATTATATTTCTTACACATTTTCACAGCATTTTTATTATCTTCTACAGTGACAGTCCCTTTTTTTAAATAATTTAGTATCTTTTCACTTCCACTTTCCAGACCAAAACCAAGATAATAAACATTCATTTGTTTTAGTAATTTACAGATTTCATCTGACATTATATTTGCTCGTGATTGAATACCAAAAGTTACTTTTTTATGTATTCCTTCTTCTCTAATTAGTTTCACTATTTCCTTTAATCTTTTAATATCTATTACAAATATGTCATCAAATATATTGATGAATTCAACATCATATTTATCTATTAGGAATTTCATTACGTTTACTGAATATTCAGCTGAGTGATATCTTAACATCCTCCAAAAATGAGAACTTCCACAAAAAACGCATCTATAAGGACATCCTCTTGAAGTTATCATCGACATTCCTTTTCCATGTTTTCTTGGAAAATGATCTTGTTTTTTAAGATAATATTTCATGTTAAATAAATCATAATCAGGCATAGGTATTCTATCCAAAGGTCTAATCAGTTCCCTGGATTTTGTTATTTTATTATTATTTTTATCATGAAAAACAATTCCATTTATATTTTTAAGTTTATTAGAACTGAATCCATACTTTTCAAATAATTTTAATAATTCAACAAGAGTTTGTTCACCTTCACCAATAATTCCAATATCAAAAGAATCTTGTAATGTGTGTGGTAATGCAGATATATGAGATCCTCCTACTATTATGGGGACATCAAAAATTTCCTTAATTTTTTTTGATAATTCAATTGCCTCGTGGAATTCTAATGTTGACGAAGATATTCCTATTATATCTGGGCGTTCTTTGGTTAATCTATTAATAGGATCTTCTATTGCAGTATCAATTACAGATGTTTTAAAATCAGTATTTTGTTTAACATATGAAGAAAGATAACCAACACCAAGTGAAGGATAACATAGACTTAATGGAGTGGGTTTATACATCACTATAAATGATATTTTCAAATTACACACCTTAATTTCATTATATCTCTTTTAATAATCTTTCAAATTTATCAACTGTATTATTCCAAGTAAATTTTTTAGCTGTTTTTATTCCATTTTCTCTTAATCTTCTAGCCAATTTTTCATCATCTAAAACTTTTAAAATTGCTTCTGCCATTAATTTTGGTCTTTTTGGTGGAATTACTAGTGAATTCTTTCCATCAAAAGCATAATCTTCAGTTCCATATCTTGTGGTAACAATTGGAACACCACAAGCCATTGCTTCTAATGGAGGAAGTGGAAAACTTTCATACCAAGATGGACAAAGAACTAAATCAGCCAAATTATATAGATTAACAAGTTCTTCATCAGAGGGAAATTTAATAAATCTATAAGGAACCTTAGGATTTTTAGTTGTTAAAGGTCTAATACCATAAAAAATCAATTCAACATCTTTTCTTTTTTCATTTACAATTTCCATTGCTTTAAATGCATCTTGGACCCCTTTCCAAGGAATGTAATCCTTTCCCAAACAAACAATTCTTTTTTTACTAGGATCTTTTTTTAATTTTTTAGGTCTGAATAACTTCAGATCAATACCAGGATTTATTATTACTGAATCTCTATTATGTTTCTTTTTTAGCATGTTTCTTAGCCAAATACAATTAGAAATTAATTTCAAAGGAAAAGAATATGTTCTCTTTACAAGATATTTAAAAGGTTGGTTAAAAAATAATGGTTCATAATGTTGAATATGATAAAATTTTTTCCCATTTCCAGAATATTTAACAGGATAAGCAGTAAAGGCCCAGGTAGCAATAACTACATCTGCTTCATGTTTCTTTGTCATCATAGTAAAGAAACTACTCATCATATTTAGCAAAGATGGATATTTGAAATAACTACGAAAAATTCTTAATTTAGCTCTGAGGGGAAACCAATTTGGATCTCCACCAGCAGCAGTTATAGTTACATCATAACCCCTGTCAACCAAGCCATTAGCTATTTCAAATATAACCCTATTACCACCAGTACATTTCAAATTCCATAAAACATAATTTATTTTCATATTATTATTTTATAAGGGTTAATAATATATACCTTAAGTGGTTTTATGAAAGTTATAACTATAATCCCTGCTTATAATGAAGGTAAAAGAAGTAAAGTGTTTTCTAGTGTTATAAGAAGAGCTAAAAAATATTCAAATTTAGTAATAGTTGTAAATGATGGCTCTACTGATAATACTGAAGAAATAGCAAAAAAGGCTAGGGCCAAAGTTATTTCTTATAAAAATAATAGAGGTAATGGTTATGCCAAAAGACTTGGCTCAAAAATAGCTATGAAATACAAACCAGATATCATAATATTTCTGGATGCAGATGGACAACACAGACCAGAAGACATCCCAAAATTTTTGAAGGCTTTAAAGAAAAGTGATATGGTAATAGGGTCTAGGTTTAAAGGAAAAATAGCTACAAGTAGAATTAATTTATTTGGAAATATTGGCTTAAGATTTGGAGTAAATTTGCTATGCTTTGGATTTAATTTTAATAAATGGTTATCAGATACAGAATGTGGTTATAGAGCAATAAAAGCAGATAAATTGAAAAAATTAAATCTAAAAGCTGATAGATATGCTATAGAAGCTGAAATGATACTAGAAGCTTCTAGAAAAAAATTAAAAATAAATGAAATTTCAATTATTAGTCCTAGAAAGGTTAGGGGTGTTGGAGTTTTAGATGGTTTTAAGAATGCCTGGCATCTTTTTGTAAGATGGTTATTTGGATAATTTTTTAGAAAAATAATATATTAGAGAATAATAGTTTTTTATTTTAAAATTTCTTACAGTAATAATATCAGATAAGAAATGTGAAACAGAACCTATTGCTATTGGTAAAAAAATTGGATGAAAGAAAATTAAAATTATTATAATAATTGCAAATTCAAAATTATGAAACGGTAAAACATATTTATGTACATCTTTATCAGGTATTTTTCCTTTTTCAATTTTGTAAAATCTTTTATATATGTTGGAAAAACTTTCTTTACTAACAATCTTATACAGAATATAATGGTCTATATCTATCAAAGAGCCTGACAAAAAAACTATAATCCCGCCTATAAAATCTTCAGAAAAAAGAAAATAAAGAGAACCCAATAGAAAAGATAAAATAAAATGTTTTTTCCACCACATGCTATCTTCCTATCAAATAACTAATTATACCCTTGATAAGTCCAATAGACCATGCTACATTTCTTACAATAAAAATAGCAAAAAGCCAGAAAACATCACTAAGATTTTTGCTCAAACGTATAGTATCAACAATGAAAAGAAATAATAAAATCAAAAACATAGAAATAGCGAAAGCAAGAAATTGTGAAGTTAAAAAATATAAAATCAAACCTAAAATTCCTAAGTATGATAGGAATGGTTGAATTATCATAGTTGATTTAGTTATGGGGTCTCCTTTGGACTTTGATTTATGTTTACTATATAACTTGGGCATCATTGTTGCAGTTATATACTGTTGTTTGAAATAATTTTTCCAAGTTGCTCTATGATAATGATAAATAACAGCTTTAGGATTATAATAAATTTTACCAAGTTTTGTTAAACGGAAAGAAAAATCAGTATCATAACCAACCCTTAAAGATTCATCAAACTTTAACTTTTTTGCTGTTTCTGTTTTAAAAATAACATTCATAGTAGGAGCTCTAGAAGGATATTTTGGTAGATGTTTAAATCTGTCCTCTAAATCTGCACCAATTATTTTTTGTAACTTAGAAACATTCTTAGGTGTTGCACAAAAACCAAGAACTTCTAAAATATCATCTGACTTAAAACCCTTTATTAATTCTTTTAACCAATTTCTTGGTACAGTACAATCCCCGTCTATTAAAGCAATGTATTCTGTTTTTATTCTATCAATTGCCCAATTATATGCTCTGGGTGCCCAACCCTTTAATTGGTGTAACTCTATTTTATTTCCATAACTTTTTAATATCTCATATGTTCCATCATTAGAAAATGCATCTACAACAAAGATTCTATAGTTAGGATAATCTAATTTTAATAAGGAATCAATGCATTGTTTGATTGTATCCTTAGCGTTTTTTATTGTTATAAGAACAGTTATAGATGGATATTTCAAAAGAACAGCCTCCAAGCAGTTCTTATCAATTCTTTTAATTCTTGAACATTTTTAATTTTTAATAATCTTTTCCAAACATATTTCGGTCTTAGATAATATTCGCGATAAGCCCATTTTACTAATTCTTCTAATTTTTTATGACTCAAATTAGGAAAATTAACTGTTGCAGACCTTAAAGGATCAACAGGCTCATAATCTCCAGATTTAGTACCAAACCATTTTTTTCTTTTAACAAATTTATAAAACTCTGTATTTGGGTGTGGAATTGTAACATCAAAACTTACCCATTCTATATCTAATTCTTTTAACATTTTTACTGTCCATTTAATTGATTCTTCTGTTTCATAAGGACTTGTTCCAAATAAAATGTTAACTTTAGGTTCTATTCCATGTTTTTTTAATAAAAATATTGCATTAAAAATATCTCCAACTTTTAAATCTTTATGAACAAAGTCCAAAACTTTTTGATCAAATGATTCAGCGCCTATGTCAATGTAAACACAACCAGCTTCTGCCATAGCTTTAATCATATCTTCATTCTGCAATGTATCAGGTCTTGCTAAACAACCCCATTCAATTCCTAAATTTTTTATACCTTTACAAATTTTGATTGTTCTTTCTTCACCGTTAACAAAATTATCATCTATAATTGCAACAGATTTATATCCTTGTCTTTTTAATAACTTAAACTCTTTAATAATATTTTCTGGCGAACGTAACCCTACTTTAGGTTTTAATCCAGAAAATCTTTTGTTTTCTATTTCTCTAGCAAACATATATGAACAAGGAATGCAATAAATACAACGTCCCCAACAACCTCTGCTTGTTAACATAACAGTTGATGGTCTTCCTCTTAATTTTGGATTATAATACAATTCTTTTTTTATTAAATGTCTTGCTGGGAATGGTAATTTGTCTAATTCTTTATTAGTTAAAATTGGTCTTTGAGGATTATGAATTATTTTTTTATCATGTTTCCATGATAGACCCTTTATTTTCTTAAAATTCTTATTTTTTTCTAATTCATTTACCAATTCTAACAAAGCATAATCTGCTTCTCCCCTTATAACAAAGATATTTTTATCTAGTAGAAAATCTTTTGGTCTTGAAGTTGGTTCTGGTCCTATGAAAACTATTGGAATATTCCCTCTAAGTTTTCTGATTAATTTATGAGCATACTTATCTATTTCTTCTGATAAAAAAACTGTATAAAAAACATAAAGGTTAGAATTGTCTTCTTTTAAGATATTTTCTAGTTTTCTCCATGAAATCTTTTCTACAGGACAATCAAGCACTTTAACTTTATGATTATTTTTTTCTAGCACTGCAGCTGAGTAAAGTATGAAAATATTTGGTTGATAAAATAAACCATAATTACATCCAAATATCCTTTCCGGTGCTTTACCTTTTAATGCAGGTGGCATTAAAATTGTTATTTTCATTTTTAAACACCATAGATACCTAATATTACAAATTATTTAAATATTACATTAATTCAAAAATTATATTATTTTGATTTTGAAAAACTACTTTAAAATGTTCTTGATCTTTATTAACTACATTAAGGAAATTATATGTAAATGCCCCAAAAAGATTAGATTCTGGTATTATGTATCTATCTGATAAAATTCCAGACCAAATAAGAATATAGCTTACATTGTTATTTTTCAATATTCTATATATGTAATTTGAATCTTGTGTTGTCATTACATCTGGAAACTCTTCTATCCCCCATACACTATTCCTATCAGCATATATTTTAACACTTCCAGAATATGCTGTAAATATTTTAGAATCTTGTGGTGTATTTTCTTTAATCCATTTTAATGCTTCAACATAATCTGAGGGGTATCTTACTGAATTACTTATAGCAAAAGCGAGAGATAAACCAGAAAAAATAGATACTCCTATAATGATAATTACAATTAATAAATATGTTTTTTTATTTTCAGATAATTTTTGCAAAAATAATCCTCCAATTATAGCTAATTGTGGTAATATAACAGTAAAATATCTGGCCTCTGATATTATTCTTCCTGTAAAAGATCCAAAATAAAATATTGCAAAAAACATTACAAACATTAAAATAGGTAAGAAGAATTTTTCTTCTTTTTTTAAAGCTATGAATATTATACCAAATAGAGTTATAATTAATGCTATATGACCAAACGCACTAATGAAGTTTATTCTTGGTGATAAAGTACTGACTGCTTCAACCATCCACTGTGGTATTTGAGTGCCTAAAGCAGTTCCAGGAAAAAATAGATTTAAACCTTCAAAATATGGATAATTATAAAATATAATATTCTTAATTATCCATGGTGCAATTAAAACTCCAAATATTATTAATGATGTAAAAATAAATTTAATATATTTCTTATCCTTTTTGAAAACATATTTATAAGCACCATATAAAAGAAAAACTAATGCCAAAAAAGAACCAGTTTGTTTTGTATAAAATGCTAAAGCTAATATAACACCTCCTAAAATTGCTTTTTTAGAAGAATCTAATTTCATGAAAATAAACATTGCTAAAATAGAGAAGAATGCTATTGGTATATCCGTATAAGATAACATTGATAATTGGACAAAAATTGGTATTGATAAAAGAATTGCAATAGAGGATATAGCCGCAACTAAACCATATTGTCTTCCTATAAAGTAAACCATAATAATAGTTAAAATTCCAAATATAGCCACTACCATTTTAGCAACGCCCAAAGACGTACCAAATAAAAGGAAAAATGGTACAAAAATTAATGGAAGGAGTGGTACTACATTAGCAGGACCGCCCGTATGTTTAAAGAGTGGAAATTTTCCTTGAGAAAACTCTTTTCCTAATGAAAAGTATACTTCTTCATCTTCTCCAAGTAAATTTGTTTGGGGAGCTAAGTAAATGAATAAAATACCAATTATCAAGATCAATATTAATCCAATATATTCTTTTTTAAGCTCAATTTCCATTTTATTCTCCTATGTTATTCATTATTCTTTGAAGTGTTATTTTACCATATTTTTTAGGAATATATATTTCATAATATTTCGCGTTCAACTTAGATAAGTTTTTCTTTTGTAATCTCCAATAATTTGGTAAACCTTTTTTCATCCTAGAGTAAATTTCTAAACATTGTGAAAATCTTTCAAATTCAGGTTTGTTAATTAAAATTATTTTTCTTATTGCTTCCCTTTTAGTTATTTTCTTAATTTTAACTTTACTATTTTTTGAAGATCTAAGAATATTTACAGAACCAATTTCCTTTGATTTTCCAACTTTATTTGTTATTTGTTTTACATCTATATCTTGTGGTAATTTAATCTTATTTAAAGAAAATATTCGCAATAAACTTTTCAATGTTAGAAATAATTTTTCTTTATTTTTTATTTTTTTCCATAAAAATGGGCAAGTTTTCATATTGTAATCTAAAAGTCTAACAGAAGTAGGATAACTATAAACTTTGTTTTTATAAAGAATTATAAAATCGTCACCAAAAAATTCATAACCTTCTCTAACTAAGTTCATTGCAATGCTTGTTTTTCCAACACCAGGTAATGAAACAAAAACATGTGCTTTTTTTCCTCCAACAGAAGAAGAATGTACAAAACTATATCCTTTCTGAACTAATTTATATTGAATTATTGGTTCAACTATAAATCGATATAAAAAACGTTCAGAAAATAATATATTGCCGCCTAATACGAGATTTAACTTATTTGATTCTAGATTTTCAATCAAAGCTCTCCATTGTGAAAACTTATGAGAATCTTCAAAATATATCTTATTTTTCGAAATAAAAAACCTTTTATTTATATTTTTGAATTCATCTTTTGGTATAATAAATTTATGATTTAAAATTATATTCATATCTGGATTTTTAATTATATTTGTTTTGAAATATGAATAAACATTATTCAAGTAACTTTGTTTTTTACTTTCTATGTTAAATTTAAAAATATTGTGAATGTTGTACCCAATTTTCATAATATCAACTCAAAGATCTGTTTGTTTTATAGACTTCTCCTTTTTCTAAATCAACTGTCCATATGCTTTGTTCTTCTGAAACAGCATTAAAGTCGCATTTGTATATTAAAAACCAATTATGTAAAAATTTTACATAAACCGGTTCATAATCTACAATTGCTTTTGCTTGATTACAAACAGGAGTTAACTGTGCATCTAAGATATTAAATGAATATTTTGGTATGTTGTACATGAAAAATACTAACATAATTAAACAAAATACATAGAAGTATTTCAAATATTTTTCAGATACTCCCTTTGTTATCTGTAAAGCTAAAAGAGGAAATATAGGCAAAATATAACGGATTGACATCAAAGTTTGAATGTTTAAAGCTTGAACAGAAAAGTAAAATACTGCAAATATTATTATGAACAATAATTCTTTGTCAAATTTTCTTTCTCTATAAAAATTTATAGCGGTAAATAAAAGTCCGATATAAAAAAGAATATCTATAGGCAATGGATAATAACCGCTAGCATCCCACCAATATCTTTCTGGTTGAGTAGCTTGTATACCTGTTTTTAACCATTCTTCTCCTTCAACTATTCTGCTATAACTTTGACCTGTTAGAGTAGCTAATATATCTCCATCAAAGAATATAAAATTCCTTAAGTACCAAGGAAAAATTATTAAAATAGATATTAAAAATGCAATAAAGAATTTGTTTTTATAAAAATTTTTTGTGAAAATTTCTTTTCTTTTAAATATAAAGAGTGATAGAATGTATGCTCCAAGAATAATAAATCCCGTTGTCTTAACAAGAGGACAGAAACCAGCAAAAATTGCAGCAATCTTAGGTTTTCTTTCAAAAAAATAAATTATACCTAACATTAAGAATAAAAGAAGTAAATCATGACCACCAAATATTGAAATTCTTATAAATAAAAAAGATAAAAACAAAAATGGTATTGCTCTTTTATCTAACTTAAAAAGAAAATAAGCTATTCCTATTATTGAAATTATATCTATAATTTTTGGTCCTATGCCAATTAAAAATAAAAATGCATAAAGAATGTTAGGTAATGGGGTTACAGAAGTATAAATATTAATATCTAATAATTGACCACCACCCAAAAATTCAGTTTCATGTGGCTCCCATAGAATTGATGGATTTTTCATTATCATTTTTGAAACTAAGTAATGAAGATAAGTATCTGAATTAGGGGTTACAAAATATATGTTTGAAAATACAAGAACAATTAAAAATAATACCAATAAGAAATTTTCAATATTTATTTTCATTTATTCACCTTTTTTGAATTCTTTTCAAAAAATAATATGTTAAATAAAGATAGCAATTTATTTGGTACATAAACTTTTTCTTTCAAAAGAAAATGTTTCTTTAATAATTTCTCAATATCTTTGGTATTTGTTATATGTTTTTCTTTTAAAGAGGATTTTTTGAATCCAGTAAAATATGATAAAAATTTATATATTATACTATCAGAAGGATTTGAAACTAATAATTTACCATTATTTTTCATTATATTTGATATATTTCCAATAACACCCTCTACATTATCAATATGCTCTAAAACATCAGCGCATATTACAACATCAAAATAATTTTTTAATTTAAATGATTTTCCGATATCCTTTTTTATTAGTTTGACATTTCTAATTTTAAACATTTTAAGAAGCTCGTAGGTACTTTTATTTATATCTTTATCAAATGCATAAACTTCAGAAGAAAATTTTGAAAGTGTTGGTAAAAATAAGCCACTTCCACATCCTACATCTGCAACTTTATCTGTTTTCTTTATATTAGATAATTTGAGTAAAACATCAAATCTTTGCCAAAAAATTCTTCTGATAAATGGATTTGGGGATTTATATGCTAAAGATTTTGGCATATTCAATTCTCTTATAATTTTTGCTGATATCCTTTTTGATTTCATTAACTTACCTCACTACTTTTAGACTTAGAAAAAATATGTGGTACTACGTAAATACTAGATCTAAGTAGTCTTTTCAATTCACGTGGTTTGAAAATAACTCTCCGTAGAAAACCAAAATTAAAATAACATTCTCTCATTGCCCTCTTACACCACATTTCTATTTCAGAATAACTCATATTAGGGAGTTTTAATTTATCATTTTCATCAAGGTGAGAATTTCTTTTTAGTTCTTCATAATAAGGTGTACATGGATATGCTTTAGGTGGAGCAAATTGGTAAGTGACTATATTCAATTTTTTGGCCCATTCAATTGTATCTCTTATAGTTTCTTTGGTCTCACCTGGAAGACCTACCATAAAATCTCCATGAATGTCTATACCAGCATCATTGACCCATTTTGTAAATTTTTCTAAATCTTCTTTAGTAACTCCTTTATTTACATTTCTTAAAATTTTATTAGAACTAGACTCATAACCAATATGCAAACAATGACATCCAGATTTTCTCATTAATTTTAAAATTTTAGGCGTCATTGACAAATCTCCTCTTGCATAAGCAGACCATCTTATTTTTATTCCTCTTCTAAGAATTCCTTCAGCAATTTGTTTTGCTCTCCAACCAGGAAGTGTATCATCCTGAATAAATATCTCTTTTATTGGCAAGTTTTTACTAACCCAATCAATTTCATCAAGAACATCTTCAATGTCTCTTACTATGTATCCTCCTTCTTTCAAATTTGTGAATGGCCATAAACAAAAGGTACATTTACTCCAATAACATTTTCTACCTGTAAATGTATCTACAAACGGATGCCAAAGAGAACCAATTTTATAATTTTTAATATTTAGATGTCTCTTATAAACCTTAGTTACCCAAGGTAATTCTTCTAATTGTTTTTTTGTTAAACGTTTTGTTTTTAAATATCTTTTCTTTATTTTTCCTTCAACTATATCTTTAACAGTATATTCAAATTCTCCATCAATTAAATAATTAACAACTTTATTTTTTAAGATATTTTTTGGTTCCATAGAAGCCCAAGGACCAACAAATATAATTTTAGAGTCCGTTTCTTTCTTAATTCTTTCTGATAAATCTACATTTTGCTTTAATCCTTTTTTAGAAATATAAATAACAGTAAAATCTGGGTTAAATTTTTTTGCTATAGAAAATATTTGATTATCTAATAAATTATCAGCTTCAGCATCAATAAGTTTACATTTATGACCATATTTTTCTAACAAACCAGTACAATAAGCTAAAAAAATAGGATACCAATGACTCCCAGAAATAGTTAAACCATCCCATCTCGCAGAATGAATATATCCTTCAACATATTGTGGATTTATTAACATTATTCTCATTCTATTTCACCTTTGATTTTTCAAATAATAAAATCCAAAAACCATTAAATAATGTGCTTTTAATTTTTTTAAGGTAAAAATTATGTTTTGAAAAGGATTTTTCAAAATCTTCTATTTTATAAGTATATTCTGGTGGACCTCTCCATTTATAAAAAATATAAAAAAAGTTTGATAAAAATTTTAAAAAAGAGAAATGGTTTGGTTGTACTATGATTACATATCTTTTACTTATTCTACACATTTCTTTCACAACAGGATTAAAATTTTTAAAATGTTCTATTAAACCTTCAGAAAAAACTAAGTCAAATGTATTATTTTTAAATTTTGTCTTAAATGCATCCATTAAGAATACATCATTTTTTTTGAGATTATTTTTATTTATACAATATTGAATACTTGATTTAGAATGGTCAATACCTATGGAATTTTTATACCCCATGCTTCTTAACCATAATAATGTTCTACCAGAACCACAACCAACATCAATAACTTTAGATTTTTTTGGTATTTTTATTTCTATCAAAATTTCATTCAACTTGTCTTTGATTTTATTAAAAAAATATTCACCTAAGAATGTATGCCTATCAAAATCTTTCCACATTTTTTCCCATTCATTCATCACTACTTTTTTCGACATTTAAACACCAGCAACATATTTCATAGCTTTAAGGTGATATTTCAATTCATTAAAATTTTTTATAGAAAATAATCTATGTAAAATGTATGATAATCTAAAATAAAATTTCTTATAAAGCCATTTTTGTGCTCTGGCAATTTCTTCGGAACTCATGAATTCTGTTCTTAAAACTGGATGATCTTGGACACAATAAGCATCATAACTTGAGAATTTATAATCTCTTTCTAGAAGTCCTTCTTTTTTTACCTTTTCATAAAGTATTGTACCAGGATATGGTGTTGTTATAACAAATTGAGAAAAATCTGGATTTAACTCTAAAGCAAGTTTTAAAGTTTTTCTAATTGTTTCTTTGGTCTCACCTGGAAGACCTACCATAAAGGAACTAGAAGCATATATACCATATTTTTTTGTAATCTCGAATGTTTTTTTTATTTGCGAAATATTTATTCTTTTATTGCAAGAATCTAATATTTCTTGAGAGCCAGATTCAACACCAAATAATAAATTCCAACAACCTGCTTCTGCCATTGTTTTTAACATTTTTTCATCCTGCACACTGTCAACTCTTGAATTACAAGACCAATTTATCTTTATATTTCTTTTTTTAATACCTTTACAAATTTCTAGAACTCTTTTTTTATCGACTGTAAAGGTTTCATCAAAAAAATAGATATCTTTTATTTTATAATTCTTAACTAAGTGTTCTATTTCATCTAAAATTGATTTTGCACTTCTTTGAAACCATCCATTTCCAGAACCCCTCCAAACAGTAGAACCTCCAACAATACAAAAATCGCATCTAAATGGGCAACCTCTTGAAGTTATTATAGTCATAAATGGTTTTCTTTTAGAAAATGTTATTGAAAAATACTTATTGATTGGAAGAAGGTCAAAAGCAGGTATTGGTAAGTCATCTAAATTTTTAATAGGTGGTGTAGGTTTGGTATTAACAATTTTATTTCCCTTTCTGAAACTTATGCCAGTAACTTTATTGAAATTCCTTTTTCCTTTTATTGTTTTTATCAATTGAAAAGAAGTTTTCTCAGATTCACCTCTTATTAAAAGATCAATATAAGGAAATTTCTTAAGTGTTTTCTCTGGGAATACAGGGGCTATATGAGAATCATCTAAAATTGTAATAATTTTTTTATTAATTTTTTTAGCTATTTTAGCAGTATTACAATCCCAAATCATTGTAGGAGGTGAAGATTTAAAGATAATTACATCTGGTTTGAATTTTCTTATAGAATCTTCAACATCGTTCCATGATAAATCCAGAGCATTAGCGTCTATTAAAGAAATATCAATACCCCTTTCTCTAAGAAAAGATGCTATATAAGCAAGGTTTAAAGGAGGAAAAACAGAAACTGGTGATAAACCTGCACATCTAACTTCTCTAATTACTGGTGTTTTATTAAATCTTGGAGGATTAATTAATTGTACTTTCATTATATCACCTTAAAGATTTTAACAAAGCAAATCCTCCTTTTATAGTTTCTTTAAATTGTGAAAACGAATTGATAGAAAATAATTTCTTTAATATAAATCTTGGTCTCATATAAAATTCTTTATAAGCCATTTTAACAGCTTTCTCAAGATCCTTTCTTGATAATTGGGGTGTTTCAATAACAGCTCTATCTGTAGCACTATAAAAATCTGACCACTTATTAAATTTTAACCAATTATTTTTCTTTGCAATCTCATAAAATTCTGTACCAGGATATGGCATACAAATTGGAAATTGGGCTGTATCAGGATTAAGTTCTTTTGCAAATTCTATAGTTTTTCTAATTGTTTCTTTGGTTTCACCTGGTGAGCCAAACATAAAAGTCGCATGAATTCTTATCCCAGCTTTTTTTGTCCATTTAAATACCCTTCTTATTTGCTCCAATGTTATTCCTTTTTTCATATTATTCAGTACGTTTTGATCTCCCGATTCTACTCCATAAACCAGTAAATCACAACCAGCTTCTACCATTGTTTTTAACATTTTTTCATTAACCGTATCTATCCTTGAAAGACTTCCCCATGACAATTTTTTATTTATTCCCCTTTTAATTATCAGTTTACATATGTCATGAACACGCTTTTTATCAATTGTAAAAGTATCATCATCAATGTAAATATATTCTATTCCATATTCATTTATCAAATGTTCCATCTCATCAACAACATTTTTAGCACTTCTTCCTCTCCATCTAAGATTGTTATACACAAAATTGAAAACACAAAAAATACATCTCCCAGTACATCCTCTAGAACTTATCATCCTAGCAAATATTTTTTTAGTAATGTTAGATTCCCTATATTTGCTCATATCTAAATGGTGTCTTGCTGGGAATGGTAAAGAATCTAAGTTTTCTATTAATGGACGTGGCGATGTTTTTATGATTTTTCCATTTTTTTTAAATGCTATTCCTTTAACCCTTCTTAAATTATTAAAATTCTTAACAACATCCCTAACAGTATAATCATACTCTCCTATAGCAACTATGTCTATTGGATTATTTCTAAGGGTTTCCTTGGGAAATACACTTCCATGCGTTCCAACTAACATAATTTTAGCATTAGTATTATTCTTAATAATTTTAACTGTTTTCATATCATCTTCAAATGAGGGTGTGGTTGATTCTATAACAACCAAATCAGGATTTATTTTTTTTAAATTTCTTTTTAATTCAGATAATTTCCAACCAAGAGCAAATGCGTCTATTAGTTTTACATCTGCATTTGTATCTCTTTCAAGAACAGCTGTAGCATAAGCTAAATAAAGTGGCTCAGATAATGTTTCTGAAACAGATCTAGAGCTCCATCTACTAAATCTATTAAAACCCTTTATCCATGGTGGATTTAATAACAAAACCCTCATAGATCTACTTTTTGTTTTTTGAATGCTCCTTTCCATATCGCTATACCTCCACGAATCATTCCTTTAAATTGCTCCCAAGTTCTAACTTTTAATAATTGTCTAATTAAATAACGTGGTCTAAAATAAAATTCTCTATATGCACGTTGATATGCTTCTTCAACTTCTTTTGGAGAAGCAACATCTGGGTGTGTAAAACACATTCTACCAGATGTATGATGAAAATCTTCCCATTTATTAAAATCAAATAAAAATTTTCCTTCTTTTTTAATTCTATCAAATAATTTAGTCCCGGGATATGGTGTTGTAAGATTTACTGCAACAAAATCTAAATCAAGTTCCTTTGTAAAATCAATGGTTTTTTGCATAGTTTCCTTTGTATCCCCAAACAAACCAAACATAATAAAACCACATACAGGAATACCTACTTCTTTTGTTAATTTAACAGCACGTCTGATATCTTCTAATGTTTCTGCTTTAGGTATTTTATCTAAAACAGATTGATCTCCAGATTCTATTCCATATGCAATGTATATACAACCCGCTTTTTTCATTTTTTCTAAAAATCTTCTTGTCACTTTATCAGCTCTGAGCCCGTTTGTTGTCCTTATGTAAATTTTATAATTTCTTTCAATTATTAGATCTAATATTTTTTCTGCCCTCTCAATATCAAGATTAAATGTATCATCATAAATATCAATTTCTTTTACACCATAATTTTTAACCAGAAAATCAATTTCCTTTACAACATTTTCAGGACTTCTTGGCCTAAACTTATAACCAAACACTTTCTTATTGCAGAAATTACAGTCATATGGACATCCTCTACTCGTAAAAATAGGTGACCATGGTCTATATTGTGTACCAGCCGAAAGATAAGGCAAATCAACACCATTTTTTATCATTAAATGTCTTGCTGGGAATGGTAGTTTATCTACATCTAATTCTGGTCTGTTTTTATTGTGAATTATTTTGCCATTATCCTTAAAAGAAATACCTAATATATCCTTCAAATTCTTGCCTTGTACTATTTCTAGAAAACTATATTCTCCCTCTCCCCTAACTACTATATCAAATCCACTTTCGAGTAATTCTTCAGGATATCCAGAAGCATGTGGACCCCCAACAACCTTAAGTTTATTTTTTAATAATTCATGGTTTGCTAGAGCAACTCCAAATCTATGAGCAGGAGTTAACATACTAACTCCTATAATATCAAAATTTTTTGCATAAAGAGCAACATCTTCTGGAATTAAATTTAATGCGTTTGCATCTATAATTTCAACAGATATATTATTTTTTTCTAAAACTGATGCTATATATCCTAGCCCAATTGGTGGATTAACCAACCATGCACCAGTTTCTCTTGTTCTTCTATAATTTGGCTGTACAAGTAAAACCCTCATAATATCACTTATAACGCTGTTATATTATTTATGTTTAAATATATTTTTATCTTTTACTACTTAAAAGTATTAACTACAAAGTTTTTTAAGCTTATCTCTTAAAAAAATTTATCATCCTCTTAACTACCCTTTTAAAAGCCTCGAAACCTAGTTTATCAGGAAAATAATTTAAAATATCTAAATCATTTCTGTTTATTATTTTTAATGCAAACAACAAAATTATGTAAATCATTATTGAAAATAAAATTACCAAAACCTTTAATACTAATATTTCAGTTAATTTTATGAAAAATAATAAAATTAAGAATATTATGTTTACCGGTATAATTAGAACACTTCTTCTTGAAAATTTTAATTGAATTAATTTACTAATAAACAAAAGTGAAAACACTAATGTAAAGATTTGGGATGTTAAAAATGCAAAAACAGCACCCTGTGCACCAAATGTTGGTATTAAAATAAAGCATAAAGAAATGTTTATAATCATACCAATAAAAAGTGTTAAAGCTCTTAAATTGGGTTTATTTGCAGAATATAATGCTATTAAAATCAATAAATTTATTCCTAATAAGAAACTTCCAAAAAGAAATCCTGGAAACAAAAATGATGCTGGTAAATATTCTGTTGTATATAAAATTTTAACTATCCAATCAGAAAGCATTGTAAATAAAATAACAAGTGGTAAAACTGTCAAAACAATTACTTTAATTGAAATTGATAATAATTTTGTGAACTTATTCTTTTCTTTTACCCAAAAACTAGAAAAAGTTGGAAATAGTGATCCCATTATAACAATTGGAATTAAAATAACTATTTGACCAACAAGAAATGCAACTCCTAAAAATGCAACAGATTCTAAAGTTGATAAAAATCCTAGAATTATTATTCCTCCTTGTTGTATCAAAAGCAAAGACGATAATGATACAACACTAAGTAAACTGAATTTGAAAAATTTCTTTTTATCAAAATTTATTTTTTTTAATTTAGATTTAAATATTTTTATTATCACAATTATAGAAACAATTACAACTGATATAAACCATACAACCAATGAAATAATTCCACCTATAACTCCAAGGCCAATAAAAACCAAAACAAATGCTATTATTATTTTTAATATATTACCTGTTAAATCAGCTAGAAATAATTTTTTGAAATTTTGAAATCCTTGTAAAATTGACTTAGAAATATATGCCAAAACACCAGAAAATAAAAGTATTGAAAGGAATTGAAGGGGTATTATCATTTTCTCGGAACCATATAAAATCAAAGAAGTATTTTCTGATAAAAAGAAAATTGCTACAGATAATAGTAATGATGTAATAGTTACAAATTTTATCGAATAAGTTATCATTGATCTAATTTGTGATAATTTATTTTTCTTTACCAATTCAGATATAAACTTAGGCAAAGCTTCATGAAAACCCAAAGTAGTAATTGAAACAAAAACATAAAATAAAGAAACCACTGTTAACAAAATTCCATATTGTTCTGGTACTAACATCTTACCCATTAATATCCAGAAAATATAACCGAAAATTGACAAAGTAACAATATCTAAAAAATAATAAAAAACATTCGAAATAATTTTTCTTTGTAATTTCATTTCAACACCCGATAAAGATAAATAACTACTCTTAATATATGAATATTATGTCTAAGATATTAGTTACGGGTGGAGCTGGATTTATAGGTTCTCATTTAGTTGATAAACTACTTTCTATGAATGAAAAAGTAATAGTGCTAGACAATCTGAGTTCTGGAAACATGAAAAATATAAAACATAATGAAGGTAATCCAAATTTTGAGGTTGTTGTGGGGGATTTGTTAAAACCAGAAGATATTGAAAAATGCTTAAATGATGTTGAAAAGGTTTATCATCTTGCAGCAAATCCAGATGTTAAAATTGGGGCTGAAGATTCAAGAGTTCATTTTGATCAGAATATAGTTGCTACCTATAATCTCTTAGAAGCAATGAGAAAAAAAGGAATAAAAAATATAATATTTACTTCTACTTCAGCAGTTTATGGTGATGCAACTCAAATTCCAACCAAAGAAGATTATGGGCCACTTATTCCTATTTCACTTTATGCAGCATCAAAATTAGCTGCAGAAGCCCTAATATCGAGTTATTGTTATACGTTTGATATGAAATCTGTTTTATTAAGGTTTGCAAATGTTATTGGAGAAAGAAGTGGTCATGGTGTTATATTTGATTTTATTAAAAAATTAAAACAAAACCCTAAAGAACTTGAGATTCTAGGTGATGGAACCCAGTCTAAATCTTATCTTTATATAGACGATTGCATTGATGGAATGATTTTTAGTGAGAAAAATGCTAAAAATAGGGTTGAAATCTTTAATCTTGGTTCTGAAGATAGGATAACTGTTAAAGAAATAGCAGACTTGGTTGTCAAGGGATTGGGATTAGAAAATATTGAATATAAATTTACAGGAGGGGTTGATGGAGGACGTGGTTGGAAAGGTGATGTAAAATACATGCTACTTTCTATAGATAAAATAAAGCAACTAGGATGGAAACCAAAATATAATAGTAAAGAGTCTGTTGAAAAAACAATAGAAATTTTGAAAAAATTATTTTAAAATACCCAATCACTATCAAACAAATATTTTCTAGGTAATGGTAATTTAGATATTTTAAAAGCTAAACTAGCTGTTAAATTTGAAAAGAATATATTTGCTTCAAATAATCTTCTTACTTCATTCTCATACTTCCTAAAGTTTGGAAATGTTCTTAATAAAATATCATCTGCTAATAAACCCCAAATTATGCCCCCACCAGACCATGGTTTTGTTAGGCCACAAGCATCTCCAGTCAAAGCTATTTTTCCTTTATAAAGTTTAGTTAATCCTAATGGTATAACACGTGAGTAAATTTTCCTTGTCTTTATTTTCTTTTTCTTGAGAAAACTCTGAAACATCCTCTTTGCTCTATCTGTTCTTTCTAATATACCATACTCAACTTTAGATCCTCTAGGTATTCTCCAAAAAAAACCATGTTTGGTTGGCCAAGTTTCAAAAAAATCAGATTTATCCTTTTTGTTAACATATGTTAGCATTCCTAGCCTATATTTAGGATCTTCAATCCCTAAGGATTTTCTTGTTATTGATAATGCACCATCACAACCAATAACATAATCAAATTCAAACGATTTTCTAGCATATATTATAGGTTTTTTGTTTTGAGTTACTTTTGTTACTTTCTTATTCAAAAATATCTTTATGTTATTTTTCTTTGCTAAAGATACAACATATCTATCTAATAATTTATGTTCTAAAACAAATATTTTGGGTGAAAAATCCAATTTAACGTCTTTATTAGGATAGTGTAAAATAGCTGAATTAATTGTGTTTTTAATTAATTTTTTATTTTTAGGTATAAAATTCCACAACCTTTCAGAAACTAAACCAGAACATACCTCTTTTCCTATTTTTCTTTTCTGCTCAAAAATTGTAACATCATTTTTTCTAGATAACTTCCAACCCAAATATGCACCATTTATCCCACATCCAATTATGCCTATTCTCATCAATAACCATATAAATAGTTGATTATATAACATTTTTGGTATGAATTATAAGACCTTGATGATAATACCTGTAGCATTATTAGTTTTATCTTTAATTTATTTATTTTGGGTAATATCTACTACTGGTTTGAATCTTGATGTAGATTTGAAAGGTGGAACATTAATTTCTGCTGAATCTTCAACACCTCCCAATGAACATATTTTAGAAAATATTTTAAAAGAATATAATGCAGATGTTAGGATTGCTAGAGGTATTACTGGATATTCTGTTTTAATTGAATTTGATTCAAGTATAAATTCAGATGATGTAATTAACACTTTAAAAAACAATGGATATGTGTTTGATAGTTATTCTGTTCAAACAATAACACCCAGTTTAGGAGCAGCCTTCTTTCAACAAGCACAGGTTGTTTTAGGGTTTGCCTTTCTTTTTATGGCTGTAACTGTTTTTATAATTTTTAAAAAAGCTTTACCAAGCTTTTATGTTATTTTGGCTGGGTTTGCAGATATTGTTGAAACACTAGCATTTTCACAAATGTTAGGAATAGAATTATCTTTAGCAACATTTGCCGCATTATTGCTATTAATTGGTTACTCTGTTGACACAGATATTTTGTTAACCACAAGGATTTTGAAAACTAGAGAAGGTAATTTAAAAAATAGAATAAAAGGAACAATGAAAACCGGTTTAACAATGATAGGAGCAACAGCAGCAGCTTTATTTGCTTTGTTTATAATATCAGCATCAAGCATAATTACTCAAATTGCATCTGTTCTTTTAATTGGATTAATATTTGATGTAATTAACACATGGATAACTAATGCTGGATTATTAAGATGGTATCTGGAGAGGAAAATATGATATTGAATTTACTAAAAGATTGGAGAGTATTATTAGTAATAATTCTAGTGGCATTATCTTTATTTGCAATTGCACCATCATTTCAGAAAGGTGTAATTGTTACGAGTATTTCGTCTGATTCTCCTCTTTTTAACATAGTAAATGTTGGTGAAATTATAACATGGATAAATGAAAAAGATATATCAACACCAGAAGATTTTTATATATTTGATGATTTTACTGGAAATCTTAGATTTATTCATAATGGAAAACTTGATATTGTAAATATTCAGGAGCCTGGATTAGGAGTAATTGTAAAAGGAAAACCTAGAACTAATTTAAATTTTGGTTTAGACCTAGTTGGTGGAACCAGAGTATTACTAAAACCAAAAGAAAATGTTTCCGACATAGTAATGCAACAAATAATTGCTACATTAGAAACTAGAATTAATATTTATGGTTTAAAAGAGGCCAAATTCCAACAAGTTAAAGATGTTTCTGGAAATAATTATGCACAAATTGAAATGGCTGGTGGAACAAAAGAAGAAATTGAAAATTTATTAGCAAAACAAGGAAAATTTGAAGGTAAAATACCAATTTTTGTTAATTTTAAAGAAAATATCAGCAGTTTTATGTTGGGTGATAATAACTATACAGTTGAACTTCAGAATAATCAAGTAAAAATTAATAATGAATTATTGTCTATAAATGATACTTCTAAACTTAATGGAATTGAATTTGAAGTTTTTAATCTAACAAACCAAACCGCTGTTCTTATGTTTACTGTTTTTACTGGTTCTGATATAAAATCGGTTTGTATGCAAGATCAACCAGGAATTTGTGTATCTAGAATTTTACAATTACAGGAAGGTTGGCAATTTCAGTTTCAGGTATTTATTTCAGAAGAAAGTGCCAAAAAATTTGCTGATATCACAAAGAATATGAAAATTATAACCAATCCAACTAGCGGTGAAAAATATTTAGAAAGTAAAATTTATCTTTATATGGATGAAAAAGAAGTTTCTAGCTTAGGTATTGCTGCTGAGCTAAAAGGAAAAGCATACACAACTCCTTTGATAACAGGTTTTAGATCAACTAGAAGTGATGCTTTACAAGAAAAATTAACATTACAAAGTATTTTACAATCAGGGTCTTTACCGGT
This sequence comes from Candidatus Aenigmatarchaeota archaeon, assembly GCA_046760145.1. GTDB lineage: Archaea > Aenigmatarchaeota > Aenigmatarchaeia > Aenigmatarchaeales > Aenigmatarchaeaceae > JBHIDO01. The sequence goes on along the minus strand of JBHIDO010000001.1, from coordinate 31,278 downwards.
TAGTTTAGAAATAATAAAAATTGATCAGATCTCTCCAAGTCTAGGACAAGAATTCTTTAAGGCAGCTATAATAGCTGCAATTATAGCTGAAATTGCTGTTGCTGGTGTAATATTTTTCAGATATAGAAAAATCAAAATATTAATTCCTATGATGCTTTGGAGTGCATCAGAGTTAATTCTAATTTTGGGGGCTGCATCATTAATAAAATGGACAATTGATTTAGCTGCTATAGCTGGAATAATTGCTGCAATTGGAACTGGAACAAACGATCAAATAATGATAATAGATGAAATATTAATTGGTGGTGGTGCTGAAAAGAAAATTTATACTTTAAAACAAAGAATCAAAAGAGCTTTCTTCATAATATTTGGTGCGGCTGGAACAATTATTGCTGCAATGTTACCATTAATGTTTGTTGGTATTGGTGTTATGAGAGGGTTTGCAATAACAACTGTTTTAGGAATTTTAATTGGTATTGTAATAACAAGACCAGCATTCGGAAGAGTTGCAGAAAAAATACTAGAAGAACATGAAATTTAACTGAAAGTAGTAAATTAATTATTTCTTTTAAAATATTGTTTTCATATTATGTTAGATTTTTTTCTTGCTCTTTTGCTAGGAATTGTTTTAGGTATAGGTGCAGGATTACTTCCTGGCTTACATCCTAATAATACAATACCAATAATACTTGGAATTTCATTTTTGTTTGATCCTTTAACAGCTGCTATAATCTTAATAACTTGTGGTGTAGTTGACTCTTTTTTAGCTTACATACCTGCTATATTGCTAGGTGCGCCAGAAGATACAACATCATTAGGAGTTCTACCTGGACATAAATTATTATTAGAAGGGAAAGGTTTTGAAGCAATCAAATTAACTGTTATCGGAAATTTAGGAGGAATTTTATTTGCAATTTTAACTTTACCATTATTTGCATTATTTGTTCCTGAATTATATGAAATAATAAGACCACATATTCATTGGTTACTAATATTTGTTATGGGTTATATGATCCTAAGAGAAAAAGGAAAAAATAAATTATTTGCATTTTCTGTTTTTATCTTATCAGGATTACTTGGTTTAGCTGTTCTTGATTTTTCAGATTCTTATATATTTCCATTATTAACTGGTTTGTTTGGTTTACCTTTGTTATTAATATCTGTTTTTCGAAAAACTAAATTACCAGAAAATTTTACATTTGAAGAAGAAAAGGTAAAATTCAAAAGAATATTTTCTTCAATAGGAATAGGAAGTTTAGCAGGAATTATAGCTGGTTTACTTCCTGGATTAGGTGCTGCGCAATCAGCAATTCTAGCTCAGCAAGTTTCAAAGAAAAAAGAAGGTAAAGATTTTTTAATTTCATTATCAGCAGTTGATTCTTCAGATTTAATTTATTCTTTGTTAGCACTATGGTTAATAGGAAATCCAAGATCAGGAATTGCGGTTGGTATTTCAAAATTATTAAATATTGGATTTAATGAAATTTTGATCTTTATATCAGTAATCATATTTGCTGCAGGAATTGCATCTATATTAACATTAAATATATCAAAAAGGTTTTTGAAAATACTTAGTAAAGTTAATTATTCAAAATTATGTTTTTATGTTTCTATTTTTATTTTTGGTCTAATTGTTTTCTTTTCTGGAATAATGGGATTATTAATTTCCTTTACAGGAATAGCAATTGGAATAATTCCCAATTTAATTGGAGTAAGAAGAAGTTATTCAATGGGTTGTTTAATTATTCCTACGATTTTATTTTTTATGGGAATTGGTTTGATTTAGCTGCTTAGTTAAATTCAACACTTTTTCCAATTGAACCATTTCCAGAAAAATACAATTTAGAATCACAACGTGGACAAGAACCCTTTAACGGAGGTCTTCTGAAAGTCCAATGACAAGCCTTACATGTAACAGAATCAAATTCTTTTAAAATGGTTTCTTCTGGTGATTTTACTTTGAAAGAGTCCATTAAACTTAATTGTCTAACACCTTCTAATAATTCAGAAGATGTTACTCCACAAACCTCAAATATTCTTTCTAAAGGAGGTAACAATTGATTTTGAATATAATATTGAGAATCAATTTTCAATCCTTTTTCCTTAACATAATTTGGGTCTTCTGCTCTTTTTGACAATAACTGATTTCCTTTTATTATCACATACCCTAATCTTTCACCAACCATTGACCCTCTGGTAGGGTCTCTTTTTAGAATTTTTTTAGCCAATTCAACATGTGGCTGAATTCCATCATAAGAATCCAAAGATTTTGTAATTCCTTTTACAACAGCTAACTTTTCTAATGGGACTTTATTTTTAGATAAATCTTCTATAACACTTCTAACATATTTACATGCTTTTGTAATGTTTTGTTCTTTCAAAACAATTTTTAAAACCTTTAACATCGTCTCAGATGTTAATTCGCACCAGTCTCTTCTTATAGTCTCAATTCCTTTCATATCCAAACTATCTTTCCATCCATCTTTTTCTCTTTCAAATGCCCAACCCGCATATCTTTTCTTTGATAAAATCAAAAATGTTTTGAATATTTTTTCAAATTTTAGATCCAAACCTTTTAATTTATTTGTTATAAATTGTGAAATTTCTTTTCCTAATTTTTCAGCTTCTTCTAAAGTTTTTGCATCAGATTTTATAAAAACAGAATCTGTATCAGCATACAAAACCTTTACAGGAAAGTTTTCCTCGATTAGTTTTTTAGTTTTTCTTATTGTATCTCTACCAAAAGCAGTAATTGTATTTGCAATTTGAATAACATAAAGTCTTGATCTTATGTAACCAGTATATCCATAAAGAGAATTTGCCATATCCTTCAAAGCAAGTTGTTTTGCATTTAAAGTTCTTTTCTCCTCTTTATCTTCGGTTAATTTAACCTGTTTTCTTACATCAGCCCTTGTGTTTATTAATTCATCAAGAATTTTTGGTAATATGCCTTTTCTAATACTTGGTTTAACAAACTTTGTTCCATAAGGTGATTCTATATGATCAATTTCTTCACCATTTACAAGAAATGTGGTTGGGCATATGTTAAATGCTCTTATTAAAGAAGGATATAGGCTTGTAAAATCTAAAACAATAATATTATTATACAAACCAACTTCTGGTTCTAAAACTAAAGCACCTTTCAATCCTAAATTTGTTCTTTCTTTTATTCTTTTTTCTAATGTGTTTTGTCCTGGTTTACAAGGCATAATAAATTTTCTTTTTCCAAACTCTCTTAGTAATTTGAATTCATGTCTTTGTGACTGGCCTCCTAAACTTTCTTGCAATAATAGACCTGATATTTTAGATAACTCGAAAAATTTGTCTAAAATTCTTTTTTCAATAATTAATTTCAAAGCAAGTTCAGCATCTCTTCTTGCATAATCGACAAGTTTTTTCATATCTTTTCCATTCCAAAGTTCTCTTATTTCGCGTGGTCCACCCATTTCCAACTTTTCTATATCTAATAATTCTCTTGCTACCGTGCCTAAATCATATCTTTTAAATTTCACCCAAGGATCTCTTTTTAAAATTTCAAAAGAATCAACAATAACTCTTCCAGAAACAGTAGGAATGTGTGAATAAATTAACTTTCTACAAAAAGCATTTTTTTCTGACCTTCCTAAATCTCTTGGTAATTTTAATATTTCTAATCTTTTTATTAGAAATGGTAAATCAAAATTATTTATGTTATAACCAGTTATAATATCAGGATCAAAATCTTTTATTATTTCCAAAAGGTTTTTTAACATATCCGCTTCATCACTATGACCAATAACATCTTTTCCTGTTTGTATTGGTTTTGCTAGCAAAACCATTTGGTTTTTTCCCTTGTATGTAGGATAAAATGCCAAACTTACTATAATAATTGAATCCTTCTCAGGTGTTACTAATCTGTCTTCTCCTCCTAAACATTCTAAATCTATTGCTAAATATTTTAATGGAGCATTTTTCAAAATCTCTATTGGTTTTATATTATCTGCAGCCAAAGCCCTGCATTTAACTGTATTTGTTTTTCTAAATTTTCCTTTAACATTAATCCATCCCATTCCTTTCAAATCAAAATCTGCCATGAATCTATATTTAAAAAGAATATCTGCTTCATAAGGGGTTCCAAATTTTCTTACAAATTCTCTAATTTCTGGAGTTTTACCTGGATCTTTGCCAATTATTTTTAATATATTTACTGGTTTTTGATATCCAATTGGAAGAATTCTTTTAACAACCTCAATTTTAACATCATATCTTTTATTTATTTCCTTAGCAATTCTAGGATATTCCTCTTCATCTCCATAAAGGTAAAAATATGGTAAGAACTTATCATAAAAAACACAAATTGATTCACCATTCATTGTTTTTCCAAATATTCTTATCAATGGCTTTCCTTGTAGCATTACATAATCACAATCAAGAATCTGTATTTCCATGAGTAATTTTATAGATATTAAATATTTAAACTGTTTTCTATTCTAAAGAAATTACTTCTCTAGTCTTTAAATTTATTAAATTGTTTCCTGAAACAATAGTTACTCCTTTATAGTTTGTATTAATTTTTCTATCGGTAAATAAAATATCTGGAACATTATCAATTAAAAAATCAGTTTTATCTTTATGAATATATCTCTTTTTTAAAATTTCAAATGGTTCAAATTTATGAGCAATCAAAATTATTATTCCCCCTATGCTTACAATTGATGGGTTTGTAATTTCAAGAATTTTATTATTTAATTTGTCTTTGATTTTATTTTCATAAATTAAATAATCAGCATCATAATCTTTTCCATTCAAAATAAAAGCAATTTTAATTGAATCATCAGAATAATTTACTCTTCTTATTGGGATATCAGGAAATATTATCTTTTCTCCGTATAATTTTTTGTTTGAAATATTACCTGTAATTGCAATAACATCATCTAAATTTATTTTTTCTCCCAACATCTTGGGTATAATTGTTTCAATTTCACCTGTCTGATCTTCTAACCATACAATAAGATTGTTATTTTTTTCTTGTCTTATTTTTACCATTCCTATTATTGTAGTATTCCCAGAACTAACTTTGTTAATAGAAATTATATTTTCCATTGCTAATTTATTAACTAAAATGTTTTGTAAGAAATTATATCTGTTATTTAACATATTAACAAAATCTTGAATAGAAAGTTTTTTGATTGGAATAAAGGTTTTTATAATTTTTATTTCTTTTTTAAATATTTTTTTTATAAATTTTTCTGATAAAACTAATGACTCTTCCTTTTTCAAATTTTCTAATAGTTTTTCAAATTCACCTTGATTTAAATTTTTTAATAATTCTGCTGCATTAGGTTCAACTAAAAATCCTAGTTTTATTAATTCGGTTAAATAATTCATAAGAATATTTGGTTAAGAAGATTTTTTAGTTTTTTCTTAACATTATTAGTTAAATTTAAATTTATAACTCTTGTCCTCCCATATCTCCCCTTAGATATTATCTTTGAATCAATTATACCAAATAAATATAGTTCTGATATTAAATCTGAAACTCTTCTTTGTGTTAATACCCTTAAACCATGTTGCTTACAAATTTCTTGATATTTATTAATTACATCACTTGTTTCTATATTCTTTTTATCTAGTTGTATTATTGCATATAAAACAGCCTGGCTTTGTTTTGGTTGGGTTTTTACTGTTTCTAAAACACTATCTATATCAATTTTTTTCTGAGCTAGGTCAACATGCTCTGTTGTTATTTTTTCATCTGCATTCCTCTCAGCTAGTTCTCCAGCAACCCTTAACAATTCTAAAGCTCTTCTAGCATCTCCATGCTCCTGAGCAGCCAAAGCAGCACATTTTTCAATTACTCCTTCTTCTAAAACTCCAGATACAAAAGCAATAGAAGATCTTTGCCTTAAAATATCTTGTAATTGTAAAGCATTATAAGGTGGAAATATTAGTTCTTCTTCACCTAAGGAACTTCTTACCCTTGGATCTAAAGATTCAATAAAACTCAGATTATTTGTTATCCCTATAATAGATAATTTAGAGTTTTTAAGATCTTGGTTTATCCTTGTTAGATTATAAAGAATTTCGTCTCCTGTTTTTTGAACTAAAGCATCAATCTCATCTATAATTAAAATAAGAGTTTGTTTTCTTTTGTCCAAACTTTCAAAAAAAGCATTATAAATTTGATCTGTTGGCAATCCTGTAAATGGAACTTGTTTTCCAAATTTCTTAGCTAAACCAGCCAATAATCTATATTCTGTATCAGCTGATTTTTTCATTTTACAATTAACATAAATAACTTTAATGGTTTGACCATTAGACTGACTAATTTTTTCTAGTTCTGATCCTACCAATTTAGAAATTAAAGTTTTTCCTGTTCCGCATCTTCCATATATGAATACATTGCTAGGCTTTCCGTTTTTTAAGGCCGGAGCCAGAATTCTTCCTAACTCATTTATTTGAGCTTCTCTATGTGGTATATCTTCTGGTGTAAATGAAATTGAAAGAGCTTCTCGATTTATAAATATGGGTTTTGAATCAAGAAATTTATTAAAAATTTTTTCTATTTTTTTCATTATTAATACCTCAGTTTCTTATGGAAACCTTTATTTCTTTTGAAGTAAGATTTTTAATAAGAATGAATATATTTATAATTATCTTCACGTTAACCCCTTTATTTCACATGGAAAATTAAATTTTATTCGTAAAATATTCACATGTAAAGAAATTTATTTTTATAACACTGTTATTTTTATAAAAAACACACCCTTTTATTTCCTTTAAAGGTTTCATAAGAAATATAAGTAACTTATTTACCTTTATTTCTTATAACAATGTTATTAATTTATTAATAAAAATATTTTATTTTTCGAATTCAACTTCGATAAGAAATGAAGGGGAGGAACTAATTTGTTTTTCTTTTTAATGTTTTTATAAGTTGATCAACATTTTTTATTTTAGTTATTCCTACAGGTATGCTTTCTAATTCAGCTATTCTTCTTGCTAAATCATCAATACCTTCAGAACCATGTAAAACTACTAAACCAGGCCTTAAATTAGTTACTTTCAAAGCAACCATTGAACTTTTTCCTCTATGAGCACCAGTAAATATCAAGGCTCTTTCACTTGTTAATCCATATAATTTAACCATATCCATTGGTGATAATTCAATAATAGCCTTCATACTATCAATTATTGTATAACCATAAAGCTTATTATTTATTAAATCACTTCTAACTATAACAGGACTTTCTATAATTTTACAAAAATCTTTAATACTAATAGGTGTTTTAAATTCCTTCATATCTAAAATACCATCAGAGAGAACAGTTTTTGTAGGAAAGGCTGAAAAATCTTGAATTATTTTACCACCAGATTTTTCATCTAAACTTATCATTGCATTTACTAGTCTTTTTATTACTTTGATACCAGGAGACTTCCTTCTACCGTTTTCATAATCAGAAATAACAGAAGGCATTATTCCTATTTCATCTGCTAATTTTCTTTGAGGAATTTTAAAAATATTTCTCCATTTTTGGATAGTTTTTCCAGCATCATGACTTAAAACAATTTCTCCTGCTATTTTTCTAGAAAGTCTTTCTCTTGCTAAAGTTTTCGTATCCATATATATAGATTGTCGAATCAAATTTATAAAGATATTTTTTCTTTATAGATAAGTTTATATTTATTAAGAAGATAACTGATATTATGCCAACAGGAATTCAAGTTAAAGATGCAATGGTAGCAAGAGTTGTAACCGCAAGACCTTCTCAAACAGTTCTCGAAGGATCTAGATTAATGAAAAAAGAAGATGTGGGATCTGTAATAATTTGTGAAGGAAACAAACCAATTGGTATTGTTACCAGGGAAGATGTTGTTAACAAAGTTGTTGCTAAAGATATGAAACCATCTGAAATAAAATTAAAGGAGATAATGAACACACCTTTAATTACTTGTTCTTCTGATAATGATTTGGCAGATGTAGCAAGAACAATGACAAAGTATGGTTATGAAAGAATACCAGTTGTTTCTCTAGGAAGATTAGTAGGAATTATTTCTGATAGAGAGATTGCAAAAGTTGCACCAGCTGCAATTGAAATTTTAAGAGAAAGATTATTCATAGAAGGTGAACCCTCTACTATTGAAGAGTTTAATTCGGGTGAGTGTGAATTGTGTGGAAATTTCTCTGAAATGCTTCATAATGTGAATGATAGATGGGTTTGTGATACTTGTAAAGAAGAATCATCAGAATTGTAAATAAATCAACTTTAAAAATCTTTAAATACCTTTGTATTCTATGATTAAAAAGGAGATTGAAGAAAAGTTACTGGAATTATTTAAAAACATAAAAGATAGACCAGTAATTGTTGAGGGTAAACGTGATAAAAAAGTATTACGATCCTTTAAATTCACCAAAATATTTACAATTGAAAAAGGCTTATACGAAACAAGTTTAAAATTAAAAAAATTCAAAAAAATCATGATATTTACTGACTTTGATAGAGAAGGTAAAGAGATTAACAAAAAACTAACCCTCTTTCTTCAATCTCAAGGATGTAAAGTAGATATTGTATCGAGAAAAAAATTAAAAACAATATTTGCAAAATTAAGAATCCGAACAATTGAAGAATTAAAATCCTTGAGGTGATATTAATGAGTAAATTGGCGCAAACCACTTCAAAATACATAATATACGCTAGATTTGAAGCAGAAGGAACTGTAGAAAAACCAGATGTAATAGGAGCAGTGTTTGGACAAACAGAAGGTTTATTAGGTCCTGATATGGATTTAAGGGAATTGCAGAGAACAGGAAGAGTAGGAAGAATAGATGTAGAAATAAAAAATGAAAATGGAAAAACATCAGGAGAAATTATCATACCTTCTAGTCTTGATGCTTCTCAAACATCCTTAATTGCGGCTTGTATTGAAACCATTGAAAGAATCGGACCTTCTAATGCTAAGATTTATACAGAAAAAATAGATGATGTTAGAATTGAGAAAAGAAAATATGTTGTTGATAGGGCAAAAGAATTATTAGAAAGGATGTTTGATGAGGGTGTACCAGACACCCAAGAAATATCTGAACAAATTAAAGAAGCAGTAAGGGGTTCTGAAATTGAAAATTATAATGGATTACCAGCAGGTCCTAATTTAGATGCATATGACTCAATTATAGTAGTAGAAGGAAGAGCAGATGTTATTAACCTTTTAAAGCATGGTATTAAAAACGTAATTGCGATAGAAGGAACCTCTGTACCACAAACCATTATAGACTTATCAAAGGAAAAGTCAATAACAGCATTTCTTGATGGTGATAGGGGAGGAGACTTGATATTAAAAGAATTATTGGCAACTTGTGAAATAGATTTTGTTGCAAGAGCTTTAGGTGGTGAAGAAGTAGAAGAATTAACAAAAAAAGAAATTTTTAAATGTTTAAGAGAAAAGGTACCAGTTAATCAAATTAAAGATGTTAAAAAATTAAGAAAGAGAAAAATTTACATAGATGAGGAAAAGAAAAAAATTTTCAAAACAATCTTGGAAGATTTGATTGGAACAAGAGCTGCTTGTTTTCTAAATGAAAAAATGGAAATTCTTGGTAAGGTTCCTATAAAAGAAATATTTAATACAATGAAAAGATTGGATGCAAAAGCAGTTGTAATAGATGGTGATATAGACCAAAGAATGGTTAACTTTGGTTCTCATAATGGAATTAAATATATGGTTGGAATGAGGAGTGTTAAAGTTAGATCACCACAAAGAATCAAAGTATTGACAATGGATGATTTAAAGTAAGTTTAATAAATTAAGAATACAAATTTAGAAAATATGTTAGATTTAGCTGAAAAAGCATTAAAATATGCAAACAGTTTGTCTGATTATGCTGAAGTAAGATCAGAGAACTTTGAATCTAATAAAATAATCTTAAAAAATGGTAATGTAGATTTAACTAATTTTATTAAAAGTAGTGGATTATGTATTAGAGTATTTAAAAAAGGTTCGATGGGTTTAGCGTTTATAAGCGAGCCAGATTTTGAAAAAATAAAAAAGGCAATTTCTTCTGCAATAAAAATGACAAAATATTCGAGGAAATTTATTAAAAAACCAATCTTATTATCTAGAGAAAAAACAAATAGAAAAAAATATCAAGTAAAAGAAAAAATTAAGATAAAGAATATTAGTTTGGAGGAAAAGGTAAAAGAATTATTAAACATAGAAAAAGAAGTTTTAAAAACAAACTTAAATCTACCAGTTAGATATTTTGAATTAGTAGATGAATTTAGAGAAAAATATTTTATAAATTCTGAAGGATCAAAGATACATTCTAAGATTCCGAGAATTTACTTTGAATATATGTTAACATTTCTATCAAACAGATCAACAGAACAAAGGCTGTTCGAATATGGTGGGAGTGGTGGTTGGGAATTATTTAAAAAATGGAAATTAGTAGAAACCTTAGTTAAGGAAGCAAACATTTTATCTAAAATTTCAAAATCCCCAAAAACTCCAAAAGGTAAATTTGATGTAATTCTTTCTCCAGAATTAGCAGGTATAATTGCACATGAAAGTTGTGGACACCCATATGAAGCAGATAGAATATTAGGAAGAGAAGCAGCTCAAGCAGGAGAATCGTTTGTAAAAAGAAATATGTTAGGATATAAAATCGGAACAGATGTTGTTAATTTGGTTGATAATCCAACCATCCCAAATAGTTATGGTTTTTATTTATATGATGATGAAGGTGTTGAAGCAAGAGAAAAATTTTTAATAAAAAATGGAGTAATCAATACATTCTTACATAATAGAGAAACTGCTTTTGAATTTTCAACAAACAGTAATGGTTCTGCTAGAGCGAACAATTGGTCAAACGAACCAATAGTTAGAATGTCAAATACATATTTTAAACCAGGAAAATTTAGTTTTGATGATTTAATTGATGTAAGAAGAGGAATTTACATTAAATCTTATATGGAATGGAATATTGATGATAAAAGGCTTAATCAAAGATATGTTGGTTTAGAATCTTATAAAATAACTAATGGAAAAATAGATGGTCTAATAAGAAGACCTGTTTTGGAAATAAATACTCCAACTCTTTATCAAGCAATTGATGCTATTGGAAAAAAACTGGAATTTTCTACTGGAACTTGTGGAAAGGGCGAGCCTATGCAAGGAGTTCCTGTTTGGTTTGGTGGACCACATATCAGATTAAGAAAAGTGATAATATGATAATTAAAAAAGCATTAAAAATAGGAGCAGATGATGTAATAGTTCAAACCACCAAAGGAAAAGCTAATCAAGTAAAATTTGCAAACAATTCCATAACAGCTATACAAAATTGGAATGTTTTAAGGTCAAATATTTTCTTAACATGGAAAGGTAGAGTTGTACAAACCACAATAGATGATTTGTCTGAAAAATCAGTTAATGAAACAATTAAAAAATTAATTAAATATGCAAAGGCCACAAAACCAAGTTCAGATTATTTTGGAATTGCACAAGGCCCATTCAAATATAAAAAAATTCCAAATCTTTATGATAAAAAAATAGAAAATATATCTGAAAACATTTTAGATAAAGTTCAAACAGCAATTAATTCTGCTTTACAAAATAGTAAAAAAACAGCAGGAACCCTTTATACAACTTCATTTGAAAATAATTTAGAAACATCTTCAAATGTTTCTGCATCAGAAAAATCTACAACCATCCAAATTTACATAAGAGCTTTTAATGAAAAAGATGAATCTGGTCATGCTGTTTCTTGTGCTAGAACCTTGAATAATTTTAATCCTGAAAAAGCAGGAGAAAAAGCGGGTTTAATATCTAAATTAGCAAAAAAACCCAAAAAAGGTAGAAAGGGTAAATTTGATGTAATATTTGATTCATTGCCAATTGCTAATTTATTAAATCTTGTTGGAAGATTTTCATCAGCTTTTGCAGTTGATGCTGGATTTTCATTTCTAGCAGAAAAACTAGGAAAAGAAGTAGGGAGTAAAATAGTTAACTTAGCAGATAATGGAAGTATAGAAGGAGGTTTTCATTCTTCTATGTTTGATGCAGAAGGTTATCCAACCCAAAAAACAAATATTATTAATAAAGGAATTTTAAAAACCTATTTACATAATACGTCTACTGCAAAGAAATATAAAACAAAGTCAACAGGAAATGCTGGTTTAATTGCTCCAATACCAACAAATATAATTTTAAAACCTGGAAAATTTTCAAAAGAAAAATTATTTAAAAAGGTTAAAGAAGGGCTATATATAACAAATGTTTGGTATACAAGATTTCAAAATTACAGAACAGGAGATTTTTCAACAATTCCCAGAGATGGAATTTTTTTAATAAAAAACGGGAATATAACCAAATCCCTGAAAGGAATTAGAATTACAGATAACTTAGAAAGAATTTTAAAAAACATCATAGCTATTTCTAATAAACCAGAATGGATTCAGTGGTGGGAAGTTGAAACTCCAGTTCTTACACCATTTGTTTTGGTGAAAAATGTTAATATAACATGTCCTACAATGTGATATTAATGAAAGCAATTGAAAATGCAGTAAAAAATGCAATTTTATTAAAACCCAAAGAAAAAGTTTTAATAATATATGATAAAAATAAAGAAGAAATTGCAAAATTGTTTTATAATGAATGTAAGAAGATTTCTGATAATATCAAATTAGTTAAAATAAAGGTAGCTAAACAAACTAGAAGAGAACCACCACAAAATGTAATAAGATTAATGAAAAAATATGATATTATTTTAGGTATTACAACAATTTCTCTAACTCATACAAAAGCTATTAGAAAAGCTAGAAAAAATGCAAGAATTGCAACAATGCCAGATATAACAAGAAAAATGATACCAGCATTAAATATTAATTATAAAAAATTACAAAAAATCTGTAATAAATTATCAAAATATTATAAAAGATATTCTATTATTAAAATTAAAACAAAAAATGGAACAAATATCAAAATAAAATATGATAAAAGAGAACCACAGTCAGATGACGGGATAATGGATCATATTGGAAGTTTGCATAATTTACCGGCAGGGGAATGTGGGATAGCACCACTAGAAAACGGATCAAACGGTAGACTAGTAATAGATGGTGCAATGGTTGGAGTAGGGGTTTTAAAATCCCCGTTAATAATTGATGTGGAAAATGGAAAAATAATTAATATATTTGGAAAAAATGCAAATAAATTAAAAAATATTTTTAAAAAATCTGATAAAAATTCAACTACAATAGCTGAATTTTCTATTGGATTAAATTCAAAAGCTAAGATTATTGGAAATGTTTTATTAGATGAAAAGGTTATGGGGACATGTCATGTTGCATTTGGGGATAATAAATCTCTTGGTGGAAAAAATAAGAGTAATGTTCATTTAGACGGAATTATTAAAAAACCTACAATCTGGTTTGGTAAGAAATTAATTATGAAAAATGGAAAATTAATAATTTAAATTTTCTTGTTCAATTAATAAATATGGATGATAGAGCAATTATTTTCTTGAAGTTGAATAAACCTTACAAAGAAATAGTAGGGTCTCTAAGAAGATATGAAGAAATTAAAGAATCATACGCTTTATTTGGAACAGATGATGCAATTCTTATGGTAGAAGTAAGAAATTATGAACATCTTATTGATTTAATTTTCAATAAAATAAGAACAATAAATGGTATTAAGAAAACTAAAACACATTATAGTCCGAAATTCTAAACCTTACAATTACTACAACCACCAGAATAATCTGAATCAGCTTTTACTTTTACTTTTTTAGGAATTTTTACTGATTTAGGATTTTGTTTTTCTGGAATTATTATTTTCCTTTTCTCTTCTTCCATTATATTAAGGACTTGTGTTTCCCTACTCTTATCTCTATAAACCGTTAATCCTTTACAACCAAGTTGATAAGCTAACCAATAGGCATTTGCAATGTCATCTGGAGTTGCATTTTGTGGGAAATTAATTGTTTTAGAAACAGCATTGTCAGTATATTTCTGAAAAGCTGCTTGTATTTTTATATGCCATTCCGGTGAAATATCATGAGCAGTTACAAAAACTTTTTTAATTATTTCTGGTATTTCTAAATCTTTTAAACTACCCCCTTTTGCAATTTCTCTCATTAATTCATGTGAATAAAACCCTTCTTTTCTTGCTAATGCTTCAAAGATTGGATTTATTTCTAGTAAATCTGTTCCTTCCATCACATTTCTAACAAAACTTATTGCAAACAATGGTTCTATTCCTGAAGAGCAACCAGCTATTATACTTATTGATCCGGTGGGTGCTACTGTTGTAACAGTTGCGTTTCTCATTGCTTCATAATTTCCGTTGTTTAATTTACTTTTTTCAAATGCAGGGAAAGATCCTCTTTGTTTTCCTAGTTCTTCTGACTTTTTCCTTGCTTCAACATAAATAAATTGCATTATTTTTTCAGCTAATACAACAGCTTCATCAGAATTATAAGGAATTCCTAATTGAATTAGCATGTCTGCAAACCCCATAACACCCAAACCAATCTTTCTGTTAATTTTTGTCATTTCCTCAATTTCGTCAATGGGGTATTTGTTAAGGTCAATAACATTATCAAGAAAATGGACCGCATTATGAACAATTCCTCTTAATTTGTACCAGTCAATTTCCCCATATTCAACCATTTTTGCTAGATTAATTGACCCCAAATTGCAGGATTCATATGGTAATAATGGTTGTTCGCCGCAGGGGTTTGTTGATTCAATTTCTCCTAAATGGGGGGTTGGATTATCTTTGTTAATCCTATCAAGAAACACTATCCCCGGTTCTCCGTTTTTCCAAGCCATTGCAACAATCATATCAAAAACAGTTTTTGCATTAATTTCCTTTACAATCTCTTCTGTTCTGGGGTTAATTAATTTGTATTCTTTATTATTTTCAACAGCTTTCATAAAGTCTTCTGTTAATGCAACCGATAAATTGAAATTATTGAAAATTCCTTCCTTTTCCTTTGCAATTATAAAATCAAGAATATCAGGATGATCAACTCTTAACATTCCCATGTTTGCTCCCCTTCTTCTACCACCCTGTTTAACAGCTTCGGTTGCAGAATTAAAAACACTCATAAACGTCAAAGGACCAGACGCAATTCCTCCAGTTGTCTTAACTATATCTCCTTTTGGTCTTAATCTTGAAAAACTAAAACCTGTTCCACCACCAGATTTATGAATTAGTGCGGTGTGTTTTATTGATTCAAATATCTCTTCCATTGAATCTCCTACTGGCAAAACAAAACAAGCAGATAATTGTCCTAATTCTGTTCCAGCATTCATTAATGTAGGAGAATTTGGCAAGAATTCTAAATTTGCCATCATATTATAGAAATCTCTTTCAGTTTTTTTAACATCAGCATTCTGATCATATAACAAGTCTGCAGATGCAATTGCTTTTGCAACTCTTCTAAATAATTGTTTTGGAGTTTCTATCACTTTACCATTTTCATCTTTCATTAAATATCTTTTTTCTAAAACTTTTATTGCGTTTAATGATAATTTCAAATCATCTGTTACACCATAGAAAACAGCTTTAGCATCTCTGATATTTTTCCTTTCTTGTCTATATAATATATAAGCTTTAGCAGTTCTATCATGACCAGATTTAATTAAAACTTCTTCAACAATATCTTGTATATCTTCTACATTTGGTGTTTTATCTTTAAATCTGCTTTCTGCTATTTCAACAACCTTTTTTGACAATTTTTCTGCTAGTTCTCTATCAGAACCACCAACAGCAACAGCTGCTTTAAAAATAGCATTTGTAATTTTTTCTGGTTGAAAATCAACTATCCTCCCATCTCTCTTACGAATTTTAGTAAACATAATATCACTCCAAAAAAGCGCAGATACTTATATACACAATAAGACTTATAAAAATTTATATTTTACAAAAGAAGTTTTAAATACCATTTTACATAAAAGCTTTTTTATGAGATTATTCATTTCAATAGAAATTTCTGATGATTTAAAAAGAAAAATAATAAAAATTCAAGAAAAATTCAAAGATTTTGACATAAAATTTGTTGAAAAAGATAATTTGCATTTCTGTTTAAAATTTTTAGGAGAGGTTTCTGATGAAAAAATAGATAAAATCAAAGAAATAATTCAAGAAACAGCTGAAAAATTTGAAAAATTTAAAATAAATATAAAGGGAATAGGAGTTTTTCCAAGTAAATCTTATATAAGAGTTGTATGGTTAGGAGTTGAAGATGGGAAAATGTTAGAAGCTATTGCTAGTGAATTAAATAATTCCTTAGAAAATTTAGGATTTAAAAAAGATAGGTTTGTTCCGCATTTAACATTAGGAAGAGTTAGATCTGGAAGAAACAGAGAAGAACTAGTAAAAATAATAGAATTCTTGAATCCAGAAATTGGTGAAATGGAAGTTAATAAAATTGATTTGATTCAATCTGTTTTGACTAGGAGGGGACCAGTTTATAAAGAGATATTTTCTTCGAAATTAACTTGATTCAAGATATTCTTCAAGTTTGCTCAAACTATCAAAACCAGTAACCTTTTTTATTATTTCATTCCTTTTCTTAATAAAATCTTCAATTTCTTTTTTAGTATAAGGTATTGAACCATCATATCTTTTACAAACACTGTTTCTTGATTCGCTTTTTATAACATACCACTCAAGAGCATCTTCAGGTGTTAAAGGAACCGCATCTGGAGCTTCACTCATTTCCCATATTTCATTTCCTTCTGAACAACATGGTATTTCACCATATTCTCTATCTTCTACAAGATCTCCTCCAAATGCTTTTGTCCAGCTACCCCAACGAAGATGAGAGCAAGCACCACAGCTTTCTGTCATAAATGGTTCGTCTTCCAAATATTTTATTTCTTCTGGCACTAGTTTTTCCAATTCTTCAGGAAAATGTCTTTGAAGTTTTGAATATAAACCCATATTTTAAGATTAATATGGAAACTTTTAAATTTACTACTCTATTAAGTAAAAAATCAATATTCTTTTTAAATTTCAATAAAAATCATGGAAAGCAAGAAATTATTAAAAGCATCGATTGTTATTGCTATCATAGGAATAGTATCTTTATTCTTTTTAACTAGGTCTTCAATAGAAACAGTCAAGATATCAGATGTTAAAATAGGACAGTTACAGAGAATCTCTGGAATGGTTACATCTGTTTATGTTAGTAAAGATGGTCATGTTTTTCTAAAGGTGGCTGATAATACCGGAGAAATTCAGGTAGTAGTATTTAAAAATTCAAATATAGAAGAAGCCTATGAATTAGAAAATGGTGATGAAATAACAGTTTTGGGAAGAGTTTCAGAATATAAGGATCAAATCGAGATCATAGCCAAGAGGATTGACTTGTGATAATATTATTTATAGAAAGCTTAGACACTTAACGTTTATCTTTAAAAACTTCTTTTTAAAAATAGAAATTTTTATAAGTTTATTTTTTTCATTATTAAGTGGTTATATGAAATCTGTTTATTTAGAAACAAATATAGTATATGGTTTCTTCAAGGAGATAGCTAAAAGCTTTAAAAAGAAAAGAAAATTTATGATACCGCGCATTATAAAGCGTTTTAAAAATCCTGCATACAAAAACAAGATTTATAGTTCTGTTCTCACCAAATGTGAAGTTGCAAGAAGGCTTAGAACTGATTTTGATCACATAACTCCTTCTGATATTGATAGAATGTGGCAATATTTAGAGAAATATTTAGGTATGAAAACTATAAAAGAGATAAACATAGATGAAGATACTTATAATATGATCAAAAAAAATAGATTTAGGTTCAAGGTAAATAATGTTATTCATTTAGATATATGTAAAAAATTAGGTCTTATACTTATAACAAAAGATAAAAAACTTTTACATGATGGTGTAAAAGAACACAAACATATATCAAAACCTTAGATTTCTTTAGACATTTTCTTAATTATAGGTTTCATAGCTTTTATAAATTCCTTATCAGATATCTCTTTCTTCTGTACACTAACAATAACACTATTACCATTTAATCTTTCTCTCCTTTCAATCGATTTTTTAATTGCCATTTTTCGACTCCTCGCAACCAACAATAACTCCAATAATGATGCTGTAAGTCGTATTTAGGGTGTGTATGAGTGTGCACATATCTGTATATATGTATATACATATGAATCTTTTTAAAACTTTTTATATGTTATATTAGATGTATTGCTATTATAGCGTTCATAATCTATTGTACTATAATTTTCTTAACTTATTATGTTTTAACCTTTTCAATCATTTTTAGAGCCTTTATATACGATTTAAGATCAACACCAGGTTTTAATTTAACTAGTCTTAATCTAATATTAGGTACGATTCTTTCTTCATCAATAGCCTTTTGAAGATAGTGATCTAGATACCACCTTACTGTGGCTTCGTGAATACCTGTTCTTCTAGAAATATCAGCTACATGTAACCAATCTCCTGCTTCTGCTAATACGTTCCATATTTTAGCTAGTTTTTTAGGGTCAAAACCCTTTCTAACTCCTCTGTTTCTTTTGATTTTTCTTTTTTTCATAGGTATCTATTACTATACTAGTAGCATATACTTATAAAGATTATTAGATATTATATTTGTAGACAATAGACGAATTATTTTTAAAATCTTTACGTCTTTTGCC
Organism: Candidatus Aenigmatarchaeota archaeon; assembly: GCA_046760145.1. Classification (GTDB taxonomy): domain Archaea; phylum Aenigmatarchaeota; class Aenigmatarchaeia; order Aenigmatarchaeales; family Aenigmatarchaeaceae; genus JBHIDO01. The sequence goes on along the minus strand of JBHIDO010000001.1, from coordinate 12,633 downwards.
GTAAAAATAGCTGTTTTGAAAGGTTTTTAAGAATTTTTGAAGTTCATATTTGCTTCACGAAAACTTCACATGAAGTTCTCATAAAAGTCACACAATAATATCACAAACGAAACATATTCACATGAAGTTCATATTATAACACTAACGATATTCACATCTTCACGTTACCTTCATGTCATCTTCATGTGAATATATGAAATAAAGTCTAACATTTTCACATCTTCACACATTCTTCATATAAAATTCACATCTTCACAAAAATTCTTCACATTTTCTTCACATCTTCACACATTTATGAGAAAAGCTTAAATAGATGTTCACATGAATATTTATTATGTTTATGAAATTTAAATCAGAAGATTTACAAGTTTCACCAGATTGGATACTTGGTTTCATAGAAGGTGATGGTTCTTTTTGTTCAAATAACAAAAAATATCCTAGCTTTGTTGTATTTCAACAAGATATCATGAGTTTGTTGTTTTTAAAGAAATTTTTCAACGTTGGTTCTATTATTTATTCAGATAAAAAACATGGATGGTTTTACAATGTATGTGGTCGAAACTGCTGGCCTATTCGAGATTTTTGTGAAGGTAGACTGATTTTAGACTGGAGAACTAATCAATTTGAAAATTGGAAACAATTAAAACGGATACCGTTCAATAAAAGAGAAGCAAATTATAAAGAAGTTAATTTTTCTGACTGGTTAATTGGTTTTATTGAAGCAGAAGGATCATTTACATGCAGTTCCGGAAAATATAAATACCCAATGTTTTCTCTTGCACAAGATGATAGAAAAATTCTTGAAACAGTTAAGAATTTTTTCAAGGTGGGGTTTATTGGTAAAACTGGTAATGATTCTAGCTGGGAATATAGAGTTACAGGTAGAAATTGTTGGGTTACCCGTCTCTTTTGTGAGAATAAGTTAATTTCAAGGAAGAAAAAAGCTCAGTTTAAGAAATGGAAAAAGCTAAGATGGATACCAATTCCATCGGAATTTATTCCTAAAATGGAAGAAAAAACGCGCTTGATTGAAGTTATTTATAAAGATACTAAGGGAAGAGAAAAATACTCTCTTTTTAACTTTGGTGAGTAAATGGCAGAAGGATACCAAAAATGGGGGTGGAAAGAAAATCCCTTTACTTTAAAAATTGATCCTAAATTATTTACTGGTTATGAAGAGCAAGTAAGAGCTTCTTTAAAACACATAGAAAATAAGCATAAAATAGCTCTAATAACAGGTCATACTGGTTCTGGTAAGACAACGTTTTTAAAATGGTTGAGAATGAATGCCCACCAACATGCTTTATACATAAGCAAACCACCTGAAAAACCAGATTATTTTATAAATATTTTTACTGAAAATTTTCCTTTAAGTTTCTGGGAAAGAATTTTTAGAAAATATCCCTCACTTTTCAATTTACCAGCATATGTAAATAAAAAACTAAAAGGAAACCAATTAATTTTACTATTAGATGAAGCTCATGAAACTAACAGAGAAGTTTTAGAATGGTTAAGAGTTTTGGTTGATCAAATAGATAATGTTAGTTTAATTATTGCTGGAATGCCTATTCTAGAAGAAAAATTAAAGGAGATTGAAACTTTGAATCAAAGAATAACCACCCGTATATCTCTAATATCTTTAAATCAAGAAGATGTAAGAGATTTAATTCAAAAAAGAATAGCTGATGTTGGTGGAAGAGGTACTGTTCCGTTCACAGTCCAGGCTCTAGATAAAATTTATCAGAGAACAGGTGGATTTCCAAGAGAAGTAATAAAATTATGCGATAAGCTTGTTTCAAGAGCTTTAGAAAATAAAAGGGATATGATTGATGAGTTTGATATAGAAGAACTAAGGGAAATTCCTGAAAAAAAAGTGAGAGTTGAAGAACCAGTAGTTACTTTTTCACCAAAACCACCTTCTGAAGAAAAATTAAGAGATTTACCTTATAAGCAAAGAAAAATAATAGACTTATTATCTAGAAGAGACTGGTTAACACCAACAGCTATTGTTGAAGAATTAGAAATGAAAGGATATAAATCCAAAGGTCATGCAATAAGGTCTGTTAATAATATTTTGAAAAGGATGATGCTAGAAGGATTTGTCCAAAGAGAAGCTCGTGGTAAGGCCTATATGTATGCTTTGACACCTAAGGTTAAGACTTTGTTTGTTGAGAGTTAGATTTATTGGGACTGGGATTGTCCCATTGTCTATGCGCACAGGCCGTTGTACAGGAATGATGATTGTGTCTCCGCTTTGAAAAATGTTAAGATTATTTAGAATTAATGATTTCTAAAAATCAATTTAAACTAGAATTACAATTATTCTTTATGAAAATCTTTGTTGTAGTAGGAATGCCTGGTTCTGGAAAATCTTTTGCAGCAGATGTTATTGCAAAGAATTTTAATGGAAAAGTATTTAGAACCGGTGATGTAATAAGAGATGAGATCAAGAAAAGAGGATTAAAATATACTCCTGAAAATGATGCTAAAATTGCTCATTGGTTTCATACAAGAGGAAGAGAAAGATTAATAATAAAAAGAACATGGGATAAGATCAAAAAATCTAGGAAAAAAATAATAGTTATTGAAGGATGTAGGGCACCAGAAGAAATAAAATTATTAGAAAAATATTCTAAAATAAAACCAATAATTATTGCAACAAAAACCAATTTTAATGTGAGAGTTAAAAGAATAATCAAAAGAAAAAGATTTGGAAAAAAAGAATCTAAAAAATATCTAAAAAATAGAGATAAGTTAGAATTGTCACATGGTTTAGGAAAAATTATAAAAATGGCTAATTATGTAATAAATAATTCTAAATTAACTAAAAGGCAAACAGAAAAGAAATTAATAAAATTAATAAAGGGATTGTTATGAGTATTACAACCATTGAAAAAATAGGAATGCCTTATCATGCTTTATGTTATAAAGTAAGCAAGGAAAGAAAAAGAGATAAATATGTCACAATGCAAAGGATAAGAAAAATAGATGGATATAATGTAGAAATAAAAGATGTTTGTACAGAAGTAGGGTTTTCTGATTTATGTTTAAATTGTGAGAAAAAAGAGCCGTTATTAAAAGCTTAAATATTTATTTTGTGAAATAATTAAAAGGTGATTTTGTGGCTAATGTGCGTGGTAAAGATATGGTCGGTAAGATTATAGTTTCTGAAGAAACAGGAAGAAAGTTTGGAGTTGTTGGAGATGTTAAGTTTATAACAGAGTCAGGAGAATTGATGAATTTAGTTATTGCAGAACCAACAAAACAGGCTTTGGAAATGCAATTATCAGAAGATGACAGAGGAAGATTATTAATACCATTCTCTTCTGTAAAGTCTGTTGGAGACTTTATAATAATTGCTGAGAAAGATATAGTTTAGCATTCCCATAAACAATCTAGTATTAATTCTATATTTATCTCTTTTTCCCATTGGGGTCTCTAATTCCTTCAGGTTTGATAGAAAATACACATTCTCCTTCTGGAAGATTTGGAGAATCAATCATTCTTGCAATTCTTGTATCGCCTTTAGACTTTCTAACATAAATCCTATAAGTTGAGAAGTGTCCTATGATATGACCACCAATTGGAGCAGTTGGATCTCCGAATAAAATATCTGGTCTTGCCATAACCTGATTTGTTATATAAACCGCAATGTTATAAACATCTCCTAGTCTTTGTAATGTATGTAAGTGTCTATTTAGTTTTTGTTGTCTAGTAGCTAATGTTCCTCTTCCCAAATAATCTGCTCTAAATAATGATGTCACTGAATCAATCACTAATAATTTAACGTTTTTTTCTCTAATTATATCTCCTGCCTTTTCGACCAATATAATTTGATGATCAGAATTATAAACTCTACCAACCGTGATATTATTCAAAACCTTTTCCACATCTAATTCAAGAGCCTCAGCCATTTGCTTTATTCTTTCTGGTCTGAATGTTGCTTCTGCATCTATGAATAAACAACCACCTTCTAAACCACCCCTTTCTTTTGGTAATTGGACGTTGACAGCTAATTGATGTGCTACCTGTGTTTTACTAGAACCAAATGCTCCATGAAATTCTGTAACAGCTGCAGTTTCTACTCCACCCCCCAATAACTCATTCAAATTTTCACTACATGTTGTAATTCTTCCTATTTTTAATCTCCTCTCCATAACTTGAGATGCGCTCTCAAAACCAATATTTAAAACTTCTCTTGCAGCATTAATTATTTTAGCAGCAGTTACTTCCCCTATTTCTGCAGCTTCTGCTAATTCCATTGGTGATGCAGCTGCAATTGCCATCATGTCAACATAGCCAGCTTTTTTCAGCTTTTCACCTGTTTTTTCTCCAACACCTGGTAAATCAGCTATTTCGGTCATTAAAATCTCCTTATAAATTAACCATTAAGTTGATATTATTCACATTTTCCTTTATTATATTCAGATAATTTGATTTTCTATTCTTCATAAAATCACAAAAATAAATAGTATTTAAACATTAGAAGCTAAACTATTTAAGATTTTGTTTGCCTCGTTAGTAACATCAATTTCTCTAACACTGTTTGCCACGAATTCTAATCTATTAAACATTTTATTTCTTCTTACTGTTCCAGTTAAAATAAATTCTTTACCTAAAACATCAATATCCTCTAAGAGGCTATCTTTTTTGCTTAATGCATCTTCCATATTCATTCCTATTAATTGTAAGGCCGCTGTTCTAAAGAAAACAGCCCTAATATTTTCTGTACCATCATCAATTACTCCAGATAAAACAATTGCATAAGAAGGGTCAACATTTCCATGTTGATTACATTTAAAGGTATTATTTGTTGTTATCAGTCTTTTCCCACAATGAGGACATATTTCATAAAAAACTCTTGTTTCAAACAATTGAACCAAGGCAGCCCTTACTTCAGCTTCATCACCTTCTTTCAAATTGATTATATTCTTTCTTTGAGTTGTTGGTTTTGATATTTTCTCTATAGATGGTAGATCAGAAGATTCTAGAATTTTTATCCCACCACTTTTACTTAATCTTATTTCAACTCCTCCTAGGTTATCATCTCTTGTATATCCATTAAAAATCTGAATAGCCATACCAGGTGTTATTTTTTCTGCGAGATGTGTTTGTTCATCCCATAAAGATAATCTGATTGTTCCTGTAGAATCTCCTAGAATTATGCTAGCAACTTTACCACTTCTACCTTCTTTTGTTGTAAATCCTTTAGGTCCAAAAACCCTTATAACTCTTGCAGATAAGTTCAAATTTCTTATTTTAGGGATAATGTTCTTTATTTCTAATCTCCTTTTAACCTTAGGAAATAATTCTAAACCAAGCTCCTTTGCAATAATATAAGTTGCACCTTCTCTAGAAACCAAGTTTGATAGTTCTTTTTGTTTTTCGATAATCTTTTTATCAATCTCCTCTTTATTTAGTCCGGTGTGCTCGATTATTTTTTGAATAATTTCATCTATGTTCATAATCTTTATTAGATACTAAAAGATTTAAATTATATTTACTACTAGAAGTTATAGTTTTATTGTTTTTGAGAATTAGTTTCCATCGAAGAACTAATTATAGCTTTCTCCCATTTAGCTTTCGTAGTTGTTGGTATGATTTTGCTTTTTGGTTTTTCATAGAGTCTTCTGGCTAATGTTAAAAATTCCTTTAGATTAGATGTTTCTTTAGATGCTACTTTACGTACATTAAGGACAAAGTGGTTATATTTATCGAAGATTTCTGAATCATTACTAAATCCACCCATTGTCTTGTCCAGAGCATCGTTGTTGAAGTAATATGTTGCAAGGCTAGGATAACTAAATTCGATGTGATTATCATCAACAACAGTAGGATAATGTGGAGTGAACCCAATTTTGTATTCGAAACGTTTAACTATACCAAAAGTAGTTTTAGACTCATTTGGAAATTTTTCATTGATATCAATAATTCCAGCCCATGTTCTCTGCTTTATTTTACCAATTTTAAGTTGATTCGCATATTCAATTATCTTCATAAATACCATAACATATTACTACTGAAAAGTATTTAAATACATAAGAAATCATTCTAGCTTTTTCTTAGCTTCTAAAATATCTTCTTTAAGAACAGTTTTCCTATTATTTCTTTTCGCAATTGCGCAGGCTTCTGCTGCTATGTCAGCTGTTATTTCTTCTAATAAAATAGCAAATTCTTCTACTGCATCTTTACTAACCCTCATTCTTGTTTTCTTGAGAATTCTTTCAACAGGAGCTTTTTGTAGGTCCATGAGAAATGATTTGTTATTTACATTTAAATATATTGTAAATTTAGGATAGAAATAAAAGGAAAGAGAGTTTAAAATAATTATGATGCTTTTATTTATAACACTTATTTTGATAGCAACTATTTCTATTTCAATATATTCATTCTTTTATGATAAGAAAAATTTAATTTTATTAGCTTTATTGGTTTTATTTTCAATTTTAACAATTTTTTACTGGTATATTGCAATTTTAATTTTATTCTTTTTATTCTTCTACAAAAAGATAAGTTTTGGAAAATTCATATCCTTTAACATATTTACAACAATTTTACTTTCTTGGTTCTTTTTTAATTTATTTCTCTTCGAACTCAATTTTTATTTTTTTATAACTTTGGTTTCTTTAGTATTTGTTTCTGTATTAGCAATATTTGCTATATTTCAGAGTAAATTAAAAGAATTTCTTTTACTATCAACAGTAATACAGATATTATTTATAATTGCAGATCTATCTCTTGCTAAATTATTTGGAGAATTACAAATACTTGGTACAATTCAAATTTTTAATTATATTTTTCCAGGTTTAGTATTATTCCTAGCAATAGGAATATTTGCAAGAAATAAAACATACATATATCAATTAAAAGGGTCTTACTTCACTAATAAATGGAATGATATTTTTGTAACTATAGCATGCTTATCTCTAGCCGGTTTACCGGTTTTTAATATGTTTGTTCCTAAATGGATTTTCCTTACAACAAGCTTCTTTCTTGCTCCAGCAATAGCTATATTTGGAATTTTTGCAACTTTGATTTTGTTTGTGATGTATTATAAAATTGTTTATGTTTTATTAGTTGGAGAAGGTAAAGAAAAGTTTATACCAAGACCAGTTACGCTAATTAATGGTATATTAGCATTTTTTTGTTTAATTTTAGGAATATTTCCACAAATACAATGGTTTATATTATTCAATGTGATTTAATGAAAAAAGAAGAAAAGCATATAATGGATATTTACATGGGTGGGGAAAAAGATCCTGAAAAGATAATATTACCTAAAAGATATGGACATTTTTTCAATAAAAAATGGTTATTGATAACTTTAGCAATTTTAACAACAATGATTTTAATAGCTGGTGTTGGTTTGTGAAAGAATTAAAAAAATCTCCATGGGTTTGTAATTTTGATGTCGGAGGATGTAATGGTTGTATTTTAGAGATATATGCTCTGTTAACTCCAAGATATGATATTGAAAGATTTGGAATACTTTTAAAATCAAGTGCAAGACATGCTGATATTTTGTTAACAAGTGGAATTGTTAATCGTCAGAATAAAGAAAGATTAAAAACTATTTATAAACAAATGGTAGATAATAAAAAAGTTATAGCAATTGGTTCTTGTGCAATAACAGGTGGACCATTTAAAGATTCATACAATTTTGTTGGTCCTGTAGATAAAATAATACCAGTAGACATGTATGTTCCAGGCTGTCCACCAAGACCAGAAGCTATAATTGATGGGATATTAAAAATGTTAGGTAGATTAAATGAAAAAGATAAAACAAAGAGTAAAAAAATTAAAAGGTCATAGATTAATTTCAATTGTTTGTTTACAAGAAAATGATTTCAAATTAAATTATTTTTTTGATAAAAATGGAAAAATAAGTAAATTAACTTTTAATCTCCCAAAAATAAAACCAATTATTGAAAGTATTGTTGATATATTCCCTAATGCAGATTACTTTGAAAGAGAGATTCATGATTTCTTTGGTGTTGAATTTAAAGGGAATCCTAAATTACATTTAAAATTATTTTTAGCTGATGATTGGAAAGAAAAACCACCTTTAAAAAAGTGATAAAATGCATGACTTTACAATACCAATAGGTCCACAACATCCTGCATTAAAAGAACCAACATGCTTAAGAGTTACTCTGGATGGAAATTATATACAAGAAATTGATTTACGTTTAGGTTATACTCATAAAGGTTTAGAAAAAATATTAGAAGGAAAAAATCCAGATTCAGCTTTGTATATTTCTCAAAGAATTTGTGGTATTTGTTCTGCAGCACATGAAAATGCGTATACTAGAACAGTTGAAAGTATTTTAAAATTTAATGCTGATTACAAAGTTAAATTACTTAGAGTATTAATGATGGAGTTAGAAAGAATACACAGTCATTTACTTTGGTTAGGTTTATTGAGTCATGAAATAGGTTATGATACACTTTTCATGTATTTTTGGAGAGAAAGAGAAAAAATTATTGATATTTTTGAAAAAATAACAGGAGGCAGAGTTCATCATAATTTTAACAAAATAAAAACAGTTAGATATGATTTGAAAAAGAGGGATAAGGAATTTATAATAAAAAGAATAAAACAAGTTGAAAATAAAGTTAAAAAATATCTTTCAGAAATATATTCTGATCATATTATAAAAGCTAGATTAAAAAATATTGGAGCAATATCAAAGAGAATTACAAAGAAATTTTGTCTTGTTGGACCAAATGCTAGAGGAAGTGGTGTAAGAGTAGATATAAGAAAAATAGACCCACCTTATAAAGTCTATAAAGAATTATATTTTAAAGAAATAATTGAAAGCAAAGGAGATTCCTTTTCAAGAACACTTGTTAGATTAAAAGAAATATTAGAATCAATAAAAATAATAGATCAAGTTTTAGAAAAGTTGCCAGATAAAAAAATACCAAAATTTGATTTTTCTCTTATAAAAGAAGGAGAAGGTATAGGCAGAGTAGAAGCACCAAGAGGAGAATTGTTTTACTTTTTAAAATTCAAAAATAATAAAATTCAAAGAGCAAAAATAAGAACTCCAACATTTGCCTATCTTAAAATTTTAGAGCATATTCTAAAGGGTTGTGAAATAGGAGACATACCAGTTGTTGTTGGTTCTTTAGATCCATGTTTTAGTTGTTTAGAAAGAATAATGATAGTAAAGGACGGTAAAGAAGAATATTTAACTGAAAAACAATTTAGGAGGAAATATGTATGTACGAAATAATATTCTTTATACTTATACCATTTATTGCACTACTTTATGAGGGTTTACAAAGAAAATTAAATGCACGACTTCAAAACAGAATAGGACCTCCGATATTGCAGCCATTTTATGATATTAAAAAATTATTTTCCAAAAAATCATATAAAAGTCAGAATGATCCATTTTTTAAAATAGCCCCATTTCTTTACTTTGTTACAATATACTCATTATTTCTTTTTATTCCGTTTTCTTTAATTCAGTTTGAATATGATTTTGTATTTTTAATTTATCTTACAATTTTAGCAAGTGCTTTTTATGTTTTATCGGGCCTATCTTCTGATAATCCGTTTGGAATAATTGGTTCTATGAGAGAAATGACATTAATGATTGTTTATGAAATAACAATTGCAATAATAATTTTTAATTTCATAATGACTGCAGGAGTTTTATCATTAGCAAATTTTCAATCAACATTAATGTTTTTAGTACTTCCAATTTCTTCTATTGCTTTAGCAGCTATATTTTTTGTGGAACTTCATATAACACCATTTGATACATCAGAAGCTCCACCAGAAATAATAAGTGGTGCTCCAACAGAATATAGTGGAAATAGACTAGCTTTTATGGAAATGGCTAAATATATGAAGAGATTGTTCTTTGTATTTTTAATGCCATTACTTCTTTTTGGAAGAGATATTTTGATAATTTTCCTTTTCAGTTTAATTTTCCTTTTTGTTTATACATTAATTCAGGTTATAACACCAAGATACAGACTAGACCAAGCATTTAAAGTATATTTTGTTATAATGTTTTTCGTATTGTTAGAGTTTGTAATAATGGGATTAATATGAGAGTTACATTAGAAGCTATAATAAGTTTATTTAAAAAACCTTTTACTAGAAGATATCCTAAAGAAAAGTTAAAGGTTTTTTCTAGATTTCGGGGCAGAATAAAATTTTATCCAGAAAGGTGTATAGGTTGCAAACTTTGCGAAAAATACTGTCCAGTAGGAGCTGTTAATTTTCATAAAAAAGGAAATATTGACTTTGATATGGGCTTATGTGTTTATTGTGGTTTATGTCAAGATGTTTGTCCAACAAAACCAAAATCAATAGATCTTACAAACGAATTTGAATATGCAGATAAAAATAAGAAAAAGGCAAATAATATTATTATAAGTGATTAAATGAAAAAAGAAACACTGGGAACACTTCTAGCGATAATGACTGCCTTTGTAAGTGGTATTGCAATTCCAATTAACAAAATATTTGTTGTTGATTTAGATCCTACTGTTTTCACAGCCATAAGAGCACTCATCATAGGTGTTATATTCTTTATACTCGCTTCTTTTCAAAGTAAATTTGATTACCAAAAATTTAAAAAAGTCCCTTGGAAGTATCTTCTAGCAATTGGTATAATTGGTGGTTCCTTTGCATTTTTAATGTTCTTTACAGGTTTAAAACTTACAACAGGAGGTAGGGCAGCATTTCTTCATAAAACTTTACCCATTTACATAGCTGTTTTTGCTTTCATATTTTTAAAAGAAAAAGTCAGTCTAAAACAGGTTTATGCTCTTGCTGTCATGTTCATAGGAACAATTCTTCTTTTTTCAGCTAAAATAAGTCCATCTGAATTTTGGCTTAATCCTTCTTTAGGTGATATGTTAGTAATAGGAGCAACCATTTTATGGGCAATAGAAAATACAATAGCGAGAAAAGCTATGATCAAAGGAGAATCAAACCTTGTTGTCTCATTTGCAAGAATGTTTTTTGGGGCAATTATATTATTTGCTGTTCTCATACTTCAGTATAAGCTAGGTTTGTTGCTCGCCTTAACCATGCAACAGATGATTAACTTATGTATATCTGTTGCTATTTTATTTGGATATATATTCTTTTGGTATTGGAGTATAAAATTAATAAATGTGTCAAAAGCATCCACATTGTTGCTTCTAGCTCCTGTTATTTCTCTAATCATTGGTGTTATTGTTTTTGGTGAACCAACACCATTTTTACAGTTATTTGGATCTGCATTAATACTAGCAGGAGCTTATGTTGTGGTTAGAATTAAAAGTGAGTTTACAACAGGAGTTTAGAAACTTTTTTAACTATATTTTCAAATTCTTCTTTCAATTCTTTACTCAATCCTTCTCTAAAATTAATGTTTTTTGGTTGAATTCCTATTATTTTGATTTCTGAATTTGGTAAGAATTTTTGTAATATATTAATTGGTATATTATGTGTTGTTGAAAAAATATCTTTAATTTCATTTAATTTGAAAATATTTACCTCACCAACCTTACCTCCAAACTCTAGAGCATCCAGAATTATTATTTCATCACAACCCTTTAGCTTTTCTATGAAATTTTCAGGAGTATTTCTTGCCTTGATTTTAATCATATCTTTGAGAATCAGTTTATCAATTATGAGATTTCCTATATTATCGTCACCTTTAAGGGGATTTCCAATACTCATAACAGCTTTCATAAAAGTTATTAAACATAAATAAGCTTAAGTATTATTATGTTGACGAATAAAGAAAAAAAGCAATTTCTCATGATAGCACTTTCTTGTCTCAGAAAAAAAGGAGAGGCAAGACCAATATTCAGTCCTGATGTGCCAACAAAAGACGAACTCGATTCTATTAGAGAAGGACTCAAAAATGGAAATATTGGTGAGGATTTATTAAAAAAATTCTTTCCAATAGCATACAAAGGAGTTCTGAAACATGGTATAATGAAATATTTCTTTTTAATTCATAATAAGATGATAATGAATTTAGACAGGTACACAAAAACAAATTTAGTAGAGTGGTGTAGAGCATATCCGAGCAAGATTATTGGAAAGAAAAATTCTAAGTGGGTTGTTGAAAGAATAGACGGTAAGAAAATAATTTCAGATACCAACATTTATCCTGGTCTTAAGTTAAATGATAAAGATTTGAGAATAGGATCCCTTGTAATTCTTCACAGAGGTAAAATTCATATGGTTTTAAATGAAAAACAATATAAAGAAGCAGTAGAATTTTTCAATTTACTTAAATCCTAAAGACTGAAAAATGTTAATTTCATCACCAATTTTCACTTTTCCTTTAACTCTCACTTCTTTTTCTTTTCCATTAACCAGAACAATAACATTTTCTCTATTTATTTTTATAATTTTTCCTTTTTGGAGTAAACACATAATTAATGTTTTAACTAATGATTTAAATCCTTTTCTGTTTAAATTGGGATATTAGAAAGTTTACTATTTATTGTTTTTACAGAATTGAATTGCTTTATTAGTAGGATAGTATGATTTTGGATGAAATCCCTCTTTTCTAACAAACCCATAATATTCTGGGCTTGGCTTGCCTGGGCGGCTCTTGAATTCACCGTGGAATTGGGAGGCTAGGAAAAAGAATTTGTCTGGAAGTT